>NZ_JZWY01000202.1:0-33966 GCF_000966955.1 Streptomyces sp. NRRL S-495 | reverse complement strand
CGGCCAGGTCCGCGGCGGACTCCGCGCGGTGGCGGGCCCCGACCACCACGCCCAATGAGAGCGCGGCGGTGAACGCCACACAGCCGAGCAGTACACCCGCCAGCAGCCAGACCGTCGCCGAGCCGGTGTCCGACCGCCGCCCACGAGCCCTCACCCCGGCCACGGACCACCACCTCCCTCCGCTCCTCGCAGGGTGTCCTCCCTGGCCGCGACCGCCGTGGCACTCACCCGCACCGCGAGCACCTCCGCGAACCGCCCCGGCGCCCCGTACGGCGCGTCCACGGTGACCCGGACGGTGTCGGGCGCCAGGTCGACCAGGACCGCCGCCCCGGGTGGCGCGGCCGCCCGCGCCACCCCGGCGGCGTCGGCCTCCCCACGCGCGGCCGCCCTGGCTCCCACTCGTGCCGCGTCGACACAGCGGAGTTGGGCGGCTGCCGCGAGGACGGCCCAGACCAGCAGCGCGGCCAGCAGCACCAGCGCCGGCAGCGCGACGGCGGTCTCGGCGGTGACGAACCCGGCGTCGCCGCGCCGTCGCCCCCTCGTCCACCTCGTCCACCTCGGCGGCCTGGACGGCCTGGGCGGCCTGGGCTCCAGGGGCGGCCCCGACGACGGGTCAGGTCGCATGGAGCGCCCGGTCCAGGGCGGCGTGCAGCGCGTCCATCACCGCCGCACTGGTCGCCACCTTGTAGAGCGCGGCCGCCACGGCGCACGCCCCGAGCGTGCCGACCGCGTACTCCGACGTGGTCATTCCCGCGTCCGGACCGCCGAGCCCGATCCGGCCCCGACGCCGAACCGCACGCCGGACCATGAGCCGGACCACGATCCGGGCCGAGTGCCGGTTCCGGACCACCGGCCTCCCGGGCTGGCGCCCCATGCCCGGGCCAACGCCCGCCGTCTTCCTCCCCGCGCCCGCCACGACCACAGGACCGATCGCCAGGTCCATGAGTTTCCTCCTTGCTTCGAATCCGACAAGAGAGCGCCGCACGGGCGGCCGCGCCGACCGATCGACAGACCGTCCGGCACACGGTCGATGCGTCACATCGACTGTGAGAAACGCGTGGTGAGCCCCACCACCACCGGGGCGACACCGATCAGGACGAACGCCGGGAGGAAGCACAGCCCGAGCGGGGCTGTCGCGAGCACTCCCGCCCGCCGGACCCGGGCGTGCGCCGCCCGGACGGCCTCGGCCCGTTGGCCGCTCGCCAGCCCGGCGAGCGCCGTTGCCGCCGGGGCTCCGCTCAGGCTCGTCCGGACCAGGCACCGGGCCAGCGGCGCCAGCGGCGGGTGCTCCTCCCCGAGCCGGTGCCAGCAGAGCTCCGGGGGTGCTCCCAGGGCGAGTTCGTTCGCCGTGGACAGCAGCCGGGGCCCCATCGGGGCACCGACGCTCCCGCCCACCGCCGCGACGGCCGCTGCCGGCGAGGCGGCCGAACCGAGGCAGGCCGCCAGAAGTTCGGCGGTGAGCGGCAACTGCCGCAGCAGTCGTGCCTCGTCAAGTTCGGCCCGCCGCTCCGCCGGTGACTTCGCCCGGGGCAGCCACCGGTGCAACCCGGCCGCCAGCAGTCCGCCCGTCACCAGACCCGCCGTGCCGCCGAGGAAGACCGCCGCTCCGAACCCGGCGCCCAGCGCCGTCGCCGCCCGCCGGACCCACCCCGGCAGGGCCGGACTCCCCCGTGCCGTCGGCCGGCGCCGCAGCGTCCTCCCGCCGGCGCGCCCTCGGCGCGACCGCTCCTCGTCACCCAGCAGGGCAGCCGCCCTCCGACGCGCACACCACCGGCGCCGGGCCCGGGCTCCGGCCGTCGCTCCCGCCAGCACCGCCACAACACACACCAACGGCGCCGCGCCCTCGGCCACCCACTCCATCCGTCTCCCTCCTCCCACTCGACTCCCTCCTGCGCGCCCACCGCTGCGGCCGCCCTCTCGGGCCGTCACGGGGCCCGGCGCCACCACGCACGCCCGGCCCACCACCCGGGTCACCACGGCAGTACCTCCCGCCGGAACGCCCCGCTCGGCCGCGCGGAGTGGCGCCCGGTGCGGGCCCGGGTGCGGGTGATCCCGCAGCGCCACTCCTCGGGCCCGTCGACGCCGCTCCAGCCCGACGCCCGACCCAGTGCCCGGCCCGACTCATGGCCGGGCTCATCGCCCGGGGCGGCCCCCAGAGCACCGTCGGCGGCCGCTTGGACGATGCGGGCCGTCCAGACCAGGCCCAGCCCCTCCATGGCCGCGCCCACCGCCAGGGAGGCCAGCCCGGCGGGCGTGTGGAGCAGCACCTCCAGCGGCCGGGCGCCGAGTGCCGCGCCGAGCAGCAGCCCCGCCAGCGGCAGGGCCGCCAGGACCGCGATGGTGGTGCGCGGCGCCGCGAGTTCGGCGGCGATCTCCTCCGCCAGCGCCCGCTCGACGCGCAGCGCCTCGGCCACCCCGTCCAGCCCGGCCGCCAGACCCGAACCACCGGCGGAGGCGACCTCCCAGCAGGCGGCCACCGCCGCCGCCCCGCTCCCGCCCGGCCGTTCGGCGAGCAGCCGGAACGCCGCGGGCACGTCCGCGCCGTACCGGCCGGCGGCGAGCCGGGCGACCGGCTCGGCACCGATCCGCTCCAGCACCGACCGGTCGGCCGCGATCCTCGTGGTCACCAGGTGGAGCGCCTGCTCGGGTGTCGCCCCGCCGCGCAACTCACCCGCCAGTCCGGCGCACAGCTCCACCACGGCGGCCGACCGGTACCGCGCCTCGGCCGCCGCGGCGCGGCGCGACCGCCACCTGCGTGCCGGCAGGACGGCAGGGAGCGCCGCCAGCACCGGGACGGGCGACGCCGTCGCCCACCCCACCGCCAACCCACCCGGAACGAGCAGCAGTTCCGGCGCCCGCCGAACAGCCCGCCAGGGACCGCCCGACCACCGCACGACCGCTGCCACCGGTCGCGCCCCCCCACGGCCCTCGCCCTCGCCCTCGGCGCCGCCCCCGCTCCCACTCCCGCCGGAGCCGCCCGCGGCCCCGGTCAGCACCGCACCAGCCCGACGAGCACCCGCCAACTGCCCCTGCAGCCGGCACCACCCCGCCACCGCGACAACGGCCAGCACCAGCCAGCACCCCAGCACAACCCCGTACAGTTCCAAGGCCTTTGCCTCCCTCCTCGTCCCGACCACCACACCGAGCACCACACCGGCCGACAGGCCGACCGCGACACCGACCGCGACCACCACCCGTCCTCCGTCGGCCCCTCCACCCGCTCCCCGGCCCGAGGAGCAGCAGCGCACCCACCGCGCAGCCGCACAGCATCAGCAGGAACACCCCCTCCACCGGGCCCGCCGTCACGGCGGCCCGGCCGCGAGGACGACCCCACGGGCGGCGAGCAGCCGGCCGAGCCGGGACCAGCCGGGCCCCGCCACCGTGCCGCCGTCCGCCGTGAACGTCACGGCGGGCGTGGTGACGGCCAGCCCTTGCCGGTCGCCGCCCAGGGTGTGGATCTCGGCCACCCGGCGCCTCCCGGTGCCCGGTTCCCGCACCAGGTGCACCACCAGGTCGAGGGCCGCCCGGAGTTGGCTGTGCAGGGCCGGCCGGTCCATCCCGGCCAGCGAGCCGAGCGCCTCCAGTCGGACCGGTACGTCCGCCGCCGTGTTGGCGTGGACCGTCCCGGTGCCGCCCTCGTGGCCGGTGTTGAGGGCGGCCAGCAGGTCGGCCACCTCGGCCCCGCGCACCTCACCGATCACCAGCCGGTCGGGGCGCATCCGCAGCGCCTGGCGGACGAGGTCCCGCAGGGTCAGCTCGCCCAGCCCCTCCTGATTGGGCGGCCTGGCCTGGAGCCGCACCACGTGCGGGTGGTCGGGAAGGAGTTCGGCGGAGTCCTCGGCGACGACGATCCGCTCCTCCGGACCGACCAGGCCGAGCAACGCCGCGAGGAGCGTGGTCTTCCCGGTGCCGGTCCCCCCGCTCACCAGCAGCGAGAGCCGGGCCCGCACAACGGCGGCCAGCAGCTCGCCGCCGCCCGGCGGGAGTGCCCCGCCCGCCACCAACTCGTCGACGGTGAAGGGCCGGGAGCGGCACACCCGCAGTGAGATGTGGGTGCACCCGGCGGCGATCGGCGGCAGGACGGCGTGCAGTCGCGTGCCGTCCGGCAGCCGGGCGTCCACCCAGGGCCGCGCGTCGTCGAGCCGCCGCCCGGCCGCCGTGGCGAGGCGGTGGGCCAGCCGCCGCACCGCCTCGGCGTCGGCGAACCGGACGCCGGTGGCCCGGCGCAGGCCGCCGCCCCGGTCGAACCAGATCTCGTCCGGCCCGTTGACCAGGACGTCCGTGACATCGGGCGCCGCCAGCAGCCGCTCCAGCGGGCCCGCACCCACCAGTTCGGCACACAGCGAGCGCACGGTGTCGAGGACGTCGTCACCACCGAGCGGTGGCCGGGCGGCCCGCAGGGCGGTCGCCACCGAACCGGCGGTCGGCACGGCCCCGGACTCGGCCAACCGCAGGCGGACGGCGTCCACCAGCGCGGCGGCGCGCTCCTCCCGCGCCGTCCGCCCGTAGGGGTTCGGTTCCGGCCCCGGCCGCGCCGCCGGGCCGCTCCCGGGGCCGGGCAGGCCCCGCAGCACCCGCCGCTCGCCCGGCCCGTCACCTCCGTGCGCCGACCGGTACCCGCCCGACGGCGCCGCTCCACCGGCCCCGTCGGCGCCCGGCCGACCGGTGCCGGGATCCCCGGCACCGCCCACCCTCCGCAGCCGCACCATCAGTACACACCCCCCTCGACCGCCGGCACCGTCGGCAGCACCTCGTCGAGGAAGGCCCCGCAGAACCTGGCGAGCGGCCCGCCCTCGCGGAGGCCGGGCGGCACCCCCTGTTCGAGGTCGACGGCCAGGCCCGGCTCCGGATCCAGCACCCCGGCGAGCTGCATCCGCAGCCCCCGGGCGATCCGGTGCGCGGGGAGCCCGAACGGCCCCGGCGGGCGCACCACCACCCGCACGTCGTCGAGCCGCATCCGCACGGACGAGGCCACCCGGTCGGCGGCCGCCACCGCCCTCAGCTCGGCCGGCACCACCAGCAGCGCCGTGTCGGACTGCTCCAGCGCCTGCCCGGCCGCCGGGTCCAACCGCCGGGGCACGTCGACCACCACCAGGCCGCCGCCCCGGCGCGCGGCGGCGAGGACGCTGCGCATGGCCTCGGGCGGCACCGCCGGGGTGTCGCCGCGGTCCCAGGACAGACAGGCCAGCGTGCCGAGCCGCTTGAGTGCGGGCAGCGCCCGGGCCAGCTCGGGACCGCTGACCCGGCCCCGGGAACCGGCGAGGTCCGGCCAGCGCAGGCCCGCCGCCGTCTCGCCGCCGAGCAGGATGTCGAGCCCGCCGCCGAGCGGGTCGCCGTCGACGAGGACGGTGCGCAGGCCCCGGCGCGCGGCGGTGACCGCGAGCGCGCAGGCCAGGGTGGAGGCGCCCGCACCGCCCCGGCCGCCGAGGACGGCGACGGTGCGGGCGGGCGGGCCGACGCCCTCGACGGCGTCGGCGATCCGGTCGAGCAGCCAGGTCTCCGCGTCCGGCAGGAACAGCACGTGCTCCGCGCCGAGTTGGACGGCCCTGACCCAGACGCCCGCGTCGTCGAGGTCCAGCCCGAGCAGGAGCACCCCCGGTCTGCGGGGCATCGCGGCGCAGTGCCCGGCCCGGTCGTCGCCGACCAGGACCAGCGAGGCCTCCTCCCAGAGCTCGCGCGGCGGCGCGCCCCGGATCAGCCTCGGGTCGGTGCCGGCCGCCGCACAGATCCGCAGCAGGTGCTCGGCCAGGGCGTCGTTCCCGGTGAGAACGAGCGGCCGGGCGGGCTCGGGCCCGCCGGTGGCGGCGTGGTCGGTGATGGGCTTCGACATGGCGGCTCCCCTGTCCCGGTGCCCGGCCGCGCACGGCGGCCGGGCACACCTACGAAAGGTCCGGCAGTCGGCCGAGGGCCCCTGGGATCGGACCCGGCAACCGCTGCCGGGCATCACGTTGGACGGTGATCCCGATTCCGTCCTCCGGGTTCCGATTCCCTGTGGACAACTCGGGGGCTGTGGAGGAAAACGTTCACCCGGACGGGGGGCTATTGGACAAAGAATTGACTAATCGGGCTCACGGAGATGAACCGCCATACCTGGCGGAGCGGGATAGCGACGCACGCACCAGGCGCTCCCCGGAGCAGGTCCGAGCCTCATTCCAGGGGCGGTGGCTCCGGAGCCGGACATGACCAAAGCTCTACGGAGAGTGACGAAAACGTCGAGACAGTCGGGCGGACCGACACCCCCTGTAGAGATCGCCCGGATCAACCGGCGGATCCGCCGGGCCGGCCGTCCAAGCCCCGAAAATGGCTCCGGACGTGCGACGACCCCCGCCGGGGGGGAGAGCGGGGGTCGTCTATCCACGGCCCGACTCGGGGGGGAGGAGCCGGACCGGGTTAGCACGGTCGCGAACGATCCGTGACTTCCATGGTGTACCCGAGCGGCCAGAAACACAAACCCGCACGCCCACGAGTACGCCGAATGGCGGGCAGTTTTGCGGAGCCCTCTATCCTCGGTTCCCGTGGACACCACCGAGAACGCCGACGAGTACGCCGACGAGTCCCCGGACTCCACCGCCGCAGCAGCCGCAGCCGCCGCCGGAACCGATGGGGCCCCCGGGTCCGACGGGACGGCCGTGACCGGCGCGCAGCCAGGAACGACCGGCTCCGGCCCGTCCGCGACCCGTCCGGCGGCCGCGCGCCCGCGCCCGGCCGGCCCGCGGACCGCCGCCTTCTTCGACCTGGACAAGACGATCATCGCCAAGTCGAGCGCCCTGGCGTTCAGCCGTCCGTTCTACCAGGGCGGCCTGATCAACCGTCGGGCCGTCCTGCGAAGTGCGTACGCCCAGTTCGTCTTTCTGGTGGGCGGCGCGGACCACGACCAGATGGAGAAGATGCGGCAGTACCTCTCCGCACTGACCCGGGGCTGGAACGTGCAGCAGGTCCGCGAGATCGTCGCCGAGACCCTGCACAACCTGATCGATCCGATCATCTACGACGAGGCCGCCTCGCTCATCGAGCAGCACCACGCGGCCGGCCGGGACGTGGTCATCGTCAGCAGCTCCGGCTCCGAGGTGGTCGAGCCGATCGGCGCGCTGCTCGGCGCGGACCACGTGATCGCCACCCGGCTGCAGATCGAGGACGGCTGCTACACCGGCGAGATCGAGTACTACGCCTACGCCGAGAACAAGGCTGCCGCCATCCGGGAGTTGGCCGAGGTCGAGGGCTACGACCTGGCCGAGTGCTACGCCTACAGCGACTCGTCGACGGACCTGCCCCTGCTGGAGGCCGTCGGCCACCCGTCGGCGGTCAACCCCGACCGGGCGCTGCGCAAGGAGGCGCTGGCGCGGGAGTGGCCGGTGCTGGTCTTCGACCGGCCGGTGGAACTCCGGCGACGGCTCCCGGAGTTCTCGGCGCCGAGCCGCTCGGTGCTGACGGCGGTGGCGGTCGGCGCGGCGGTGCTGACGGCCGGCGCCGTCTGGTACGCGACCCGTCGGCGGCACCGTCCCTCGACCTGACCGGTCGGGGCCCCGACCGAGGCGGCGTCGACCCGGCACACCTTGGACAAAACGGGCAAAAGTCGAAGACTTCTCATTTCGGGTTCCCCTTTCGCCCGAAACGCGATACAAAGGAATCACGGCCCGCGAGACCCGGTCAGGACCTAAGAGGTCAAACCGACAACGCAGTTCAGGCCCCACGGACCGTGTGCACAGATAACCGAGCACCCACATGCAGCCGACCCGCTGTCGGGCCGCCGCACCAGACGAACGGGCAGGATCCCCGTCTGATCGGCACTTTCCGGTGCATGCATGGTCACCCGGCATCTGTGCCAGCGGCGGCACCCGGTAACAGGTGCCGCCGCATCCTTGTGCCCGGCGCCCGTCCGGAGCCCGCCCCACCCCTGGGCCCGCCCGCGACTCGTCCGCGCACCGACCGGGGGCCAGCCCGCACCCCGCCCGCTCAGACCATGCCGCGCTGCATCGCCTCGCAGACCGCCGTGCTCTCCCGGACCCCGAGCCGCAGCGCCCGCCCGCAGTGGCCGATCCAGGCCGCCAGCCCCTCCGGCGTCCCCGCCAGGTAGCCGGCCAGGGCCCGCCGGTAGGCGTCCGTCCCCAGCTCCACGAGCCCCACCTCGGCCGGGCAGATCGACTTCGGGTCGAGGCCCTCCGCGATCAGCACGATCCGCGCGGCGGCGCGGGCGATCAGGCCGTTGTACGAGCCGAACGGCCGCAGCGCCAGCAGCTCGCCGTGCACGACCGAGGAGACCACCAGGGCCGGTGTCCCGACACCCTGGCCCTCGGCGCGGGCCACCAGCAGCCGGGACAGCTGGTCCAGCCGGGCGGCGACCTCCTCCGGGCCGGGCGCCGCCGGCAGGGCCGGCACGAGCCCGGCCGGAGCGGTCGTCGCGGCGGCCGGGGCCACGTCCGCCGCGACCCCTTCGGCCGGCTTCAGCTCCAGCGGGAACAGGTCCTCGACGCCCTCCCCGGCCTGCCTCGGCCGGCCCGCCACGGGGTCGGCGTCACCGACCGCCAGCAGGTGCAGCCGGGCCAGCACCTGGAGCGGCGAGTGCCGCCAGATGCTCAGCAGCTGCCCCGCCTCGGCGGCGATCCGCAGGGAGGCGCCCACCGTCCGGGTCTCGGGGTCGGCGCCGAAGTCGCTGCGACGGCGGACCTCCTCCAGCGGCCAGTCCGAGCCCGCCAGCGCCGCGGAGGCGCGGGCGCCGCGCAGGGCCGACTCGGAGGTGACCTCGGCCGCGCGGCGGCGCATCACCCGGTGGCCGTAGAGGCGGTCGACGGCCTTGCGCACCTCGGCCACCGAGTCGGGCACCCCGGGGAGCTGGGCCAGCGGGGCGAGGGGATCTGTTCCAGTGCTCACCTACCCGAGAGTAATGAACCGGACGCCCCTGCCGGAACAGCAACCACGCATCACCCGTTCGAGGCAATCCTCACTTCCCTCCCGCAAACGGCCCGAAACCCCGGATAGCATGACTGTCGAAGACGATAACGATTTCCAACTCGGGAGATCGTCGACCTCGTCGCGGCGCGGACCGCGGACGCGGCGGGTCCTGGAGCGAGAGCCGGAGTCCCAAGATGAAGATCGCCTTCGTCGGCAAGGGTGGCAGCGGCAAGACCACGCTGTCCGCACTGTTCATCCGCCACCTGGCCGCCGCGGGCCGCCCGGTCCTCGCCGTCGACGCCGACATCAACCAGCACCTCGGCCCGGCCCTCGGGCTGACGGACGACCAGTCCGCCGCCCTGCCCTCGCTCGGGGCCCACCTGCCCGGCATCAAGGAGTACCTGCGCGGCGGCAACCCGCTGATCCGCTCCGCCGAGGAAATGATCAAGACCACTCCGCCGGGGCGCGGTTCGCGGCTGCTCCGGATCGTCGAGGAGAACCCGGTCTACGCGGCCTGCGCCCGCCCGATCGCGCTCGACGAGGGCTCGGTGCGGCTCCTGGCGACCGGCGCGTTCACCGAGGAGGACCTCGGCGTCGCCTGCTACCACTCCAAGGTCGGCGCGGTCGAGCTGCTGCTGAACCACCTGGTCGACAGCCGGGACGAGTACGTGGTGACCGACATGACCGCCGGCTCCGACTCCTTCGCCTCGGGCCTGTTCACCCGCTTCGACCTCACCTTCCTGGTGGCCGAGCCCACCCGCAAGGGCGTCTCGGTGTACCGCCAGTACCGCGACTACGCGCAGGACTTCGACGTCCGGCTGCGGGTGGTCGGCAACAAGGTGCAGAGCCAGGACGACCTGGACTTCCTCCGCCGGGAGGTCGGCGAGGACCTGCTGACCTCCTTCGGGCACTCCGACTGGGTGCGTCGGCTGGAGCAGGGCGCGCAGCCGCCGCTGCGCGCCCTCGAAGCCGCCAACCGCGCGGTGCTGGACGAGCTGAGGACGGCGGCGGACGCCGCGTACGACCTGCGGGACCCGCGCCGCTATACCGAGCAGGCCGTCCTCTTCCACTTGCGCAACGCCGAGAGCTGGGCGAACGCCAAGGTCGGCATCGACCTCGCCACCCAGGTCGACCCGGACTTCGTGCTCGGCGACGAGCCCGCGGCGGCCGGCGCGGCCGTCTGACCGGAGCGGCACCGCGCAGCGCCGACGCGGAGCACCACGGCGCGGCACCACCGCAGCGACCAGGGCCGCGGTCCCAGAACGGGGCCGCGGCCCTCGTACGTCCGCCCCGGCGCGACCTGGGGCACCGCCCACAGCACTGGCACAGCACCGGCGCAGCAGCGGCCGCAGCCCCGCCACCAGCAGATTCCCATCCGTTCGACCACCACCCAATGGGGTGAATCAGGCGGATATTGCCTGTCGCTCCGGATGACGCTGTGCAAAGCTCTCATTACCCTCGGTTTACCGAGTCTTGATGTTCCGCATCCGTTCCGGTGCTCCTCGCCGTGGCCTGGCTCCTCCCAGCGCCCCGCCGAGCGACCGCCGGAGCCCCCGATGGTCCAAGGCCCGGCCGGTGACACCCGCACTCCCGGCCCGTCCGCACCATCCCGCCACACCGTCGCGACCCACGACAGCCGATCCGCTCCACCGAGCCCATGACCGGACTCACCGCCGGACCTGACTGCGTTCGTTCCCCCGGACAGACGGGAAGACCCATGACCCTCGACATCTCCAGCGCACCCATCGCCTCCGACACCACCGACCACGCCCCGCCGGGTCGACGCCCCCGCGCCTCCTGGGCGCAGGACCTCTCGGCCTCCCTGGTGGTCTTCCTCATCGCCGTGCCGTTCTCCCTCGGCATCGCCCTGGCCACCGGCGCCCCGCTCACTGCGGGCCTCGCCGCCGCGGCCGTCGGCGGCATCGTGGTCGGACTGTTCGGCGGGACCCCGCTGCAGGTGAGCGGCCCCTCCGCCGCGCTCACCGTGATCACGGCCGGGCTCATCACCCAGTACGGCTGGCAGGCGACCTGCGCCATCACGCTCGCCGCCGGCCTGCTCCAACTCCTGCTGGGAGTAAGGCGGGTGGCCCGGACCGCGCTGGCCGTGTCGCCCGCCATCGTGCACGGCATGCTGGCCGGTGTCGGCCTCGCCATCGCGATCGCGCAGTTGCACGTCGTCCTCGGCGGCTCCCCGCAGAGCTCGGCCCTGGCCAATCTGCTCGCCCTGCCGAACCAGCTGGCGGCCCCGCACCCGTCCGCCCTGGCCGTCGGCACGATCACCGCCGTAGTACTGCTCGGCTGGCCCCGGCTGGGCCGACTCCCCGGCCGGTACGGCGAGTTCGGCACCCGGCTGGCCAAGGTCCCCGGCCCGCTGGCCGCCGTCGCCGCCGCCACGGCGCTCGCGGTCACGCTGGACCTGCGACTCGCCCGGGTCGACCTGCCCGCCTGGCAGCCGCACGACCTCGTCCCCGACCTGCCGCACGGCCCGCCCCTCGCCGTCCTCGCCGCCGTGCTGACCGTCACCGCCGTGGCGAGTGTCGAATCACTGCTCTCCGCCGTCGCGGTGGACCGGATGTCGCACCGCACCGGGGACCTCGACCGCGAGCTGCGCGGCCAGGGGCTGGCCAACATGGTCAGCGGGCTGGTCGGCGGACTGCCGATCGCCGGCGGCGCGGTGCGCAGCACCGCCAACGTCCGCGCCGGGGCCCGCAGTCGCTGGTCCTCGGTGCTGCACGGAGTGTGGGTACTGGCGGCCGCGCTGGCCCTCACCGGCGGGCTGCGCCGGATCCCGCTCGCCGCGCTCGCCGCCCTGGTGCTGGTCGTCGGCCTGCAGATGGTGAGCTTCGCGCACATCCGGAAGGTCCACCGGCACCGGGAGTTCCCGGTCTACCTGGTCACCGTGGTCTCCGTGGTGCTGTTCGGCGTGCTGCCGGGTGTGGCGCTGGGCGCCGCGACGGCCGTGCTGCTCGCGCTCTACCGGTTGACCCGCGCGCACGTGGACGTGCTGGCCGGCCCCGACGGCGCGTTCACCGTGGAGACGCACGGCCCGCTGACCTTCGCCGCCGTGCCCCGGCTGAGCCGGGCACTCGCCGGTGTCCCGGCCGGTGCCGAGGTCGCCGTCGTGCACGACGGCTCCTTCCTGGACCACGCCGCCTACGAGACGCTGCACAGCTGGCGCACCGGTCACCAGGCGGGCGGCGGACGGGTGTCGATGGTGACCCGCCGCCAGGACGACGAGGTGCTCGACCCGGACGGCACCGTCCGCACCGGCAGCTCCCCCGGCCCGCACCGCTGCCGCGCGTGGACACCCTGGGTCGGCCACCACTGCATCGAACAGCAGGAGGACCCGCACGTCCGGCTGCTCGACGGGGTGCGGGTGTTCCAACTGCACACCGCCCCGCTGGTCCGGCCCGAACTGGCCCGGCTCGCCCGGGAGGGACAGACGCCCTCCCAGCTGTTCCTGACCTGTGCCGACTCCCGGATGGTCACCAGCATGATCACCAACAGCGGCCCCGGGGACCTCTTCACCGTGCGCAATGTCGGCAATCTGGTGCCGGCGCCGCACGAGCCGGGTGCGGCCGACGACTCGGTGGCGGCGGCGGTGCAGTACGCGGTCGAGGTGCTGGAGGTGCGGTCGATCACCGTCTGCGGGCACTCGGGCTGCGGGGCGATGAAGGCCCTGCTGGACGGGGTGCACGAGCAGCCCGGCCGACCGACTCCGCTGGCCCGCTGGCTGCGCAACGGCCGGGGCTCGCTGGACCGGCTGCGCCGGATCCCGGCGGAGTTCACCGACCGCCCGGTGGTCGATGTGACCGAGCAGCTCTGCGTCACCAATGTCGTCCAGCAACTGGACCAGCTGATGGCCAACCCGGCCGTGGAGCGGCGGGTCACCGAGGGCACCCTGCGGCTGGTCGGCATGTACTTCGACTTCGCCACCGCACAGGCCTATGTGCTCGACCCGGAGAGCGGCCGGTTCGGCCCGGTCGAGGCACTGGCGCCGACGCCCGCCACCGCCTGCGCGCCCACGCCCATGCCCACGCCCGCAGCCGCCGCAGCCCCAGCCGCACCGACGTCCGCCCCCGCGGCGCTGTCGTCCACCCCGCGCGGGGAGCACGACACGCCCGAACGAGTGAATGAATTCGAACAGGTTCCGACCACCGGTACCGTCGCCGCGGATCCGGCCAGGGACGGAGGAGGCCCCGGCCTGGCCGCCTGAGAGCCGGGCCCGCGTCCAGCCGGGCGGGCCAAGGACGCGGGCCCACCTCCTCGAGCCGTCCGAGACGCCTCCGACCTCGGGCGGCCGTTCGACGAGCGATCAAAGGTCTACACCAATTAGCCAGAGCCTCTTGTCAACTGACCTCTTCGCCTGGTGAGCTGTGCGCTGGGACACACGGGACAATCCCCACGCACGGGAAACGACCCCGATCATGACTCATGAGGAGTGCGCGTTGAGCAACGAGAGCCTGGCCAACCTGCTCAAGGAGGAGCGGCGTTTCGCCCCGCCGGCAGAGCTCGCCGCAGCCGCCAACGTCACCGCGGCTGCGTACGCTCAGGCCTCCGAGGACCGCCTCGGCTTCTGGGCCGAGCAGGCCCGCCGCCTCACCTGGGCGGTCGAGCCCACGCAGACGCTCGACTGGTCCAACCCGCCCTTCGCGAAGTGGTTCGCCGACGGCAAGCTCAACATCGCCTACAACTGCGTGGACCGCCACGTCGAGGCCGGCCACGGCGACCGCGTCGCGATCCACTTCGAGGGCGAGCCCGGCGACGGCCGCTCCATCACCTACGCCCAGCTCAAGGACGAGGTCTCCCAGGCCGCCAACGCCCTGCTCGAACTCGGCGTCACCAAGGGCGACCGCGTCGCGATCTACCTGCCGATGATCCCCGAGGCCGTCGTCTCGATGCTGGCCTGCGCCCGCATCGGCGCCACGCACTCCGTCGTCTTCGGCGGCTTCTCGGCCGACGCCGTCGCCTCCCGCATCCAGGACGCCCGGGCCAAGCTCGTCATCACCGCCGACGGCGGCTACCGGCGTGGCAAGCCCTCCGCCCTCAAGCCCGCCATCGACGAGGCCCTCACCAAGGCCGAGGGCGTCGAGCACGTCCTCGTCGTGCGCCGCACCGGCCAGGACACCGCGTGGACCGAGGGCCGGGACGTGTGGTGGCACGAGCTCACCGCCCGCCAGTCCACCGAGCACACCCCCGAGGCGCACGACGCCGAGCACCCGCTGTTCATCCTCTACACCTCCGGCACCACCGGGAAGCCCAAGGGCATCCTGCACACCACCGGCGGCTACCTCACCCAGGCCAGCTACACCCACAACGCCGTCTTCGACCTCAAGCCGGAGACCGACGTCTACTGGTGCACCGCCGACATCGGCTGGGTCACCGGGCACTCGTACATCGTCTACGGCCCGCTCTCCAACGGCGCCACCCAGGTCATCTACGAGGGCACCCCCGACACCCCCCACCAGGGCCGGTTCTGGGAGATCGTGCAGAAGTACGGCGTCACCATCCTCTACACGGCGCCCACCGCGATCCGCACCTTCATGAAGTGGGGCGACGACATCCCCGCCAAGTTCGACCTGTCCTCCCTGCGGGTGCTGGGCAGCGTCGGCGAGCCGATCAACCCCGAGGCCTGGATCTGGTACCGCGAGCACATCGGCGCCTCCACGGCCCCGATCGTGGACACCTGGTGGCAGACCGAGACCGGCGCCATCATGATCAGCCCGCTGCCCGGTGTCACCGAGACCAAGCCCGGCTCCGCCCAGCGCGCGCTGCCCGGCATCGCGGCCACCGTGGTCGACGACAACGGCGCCGAGGTCGCCAACGGCTCCGGCGGCTACCTCGTCCTCACCGAGCCGTGGCCCTCCATGCTGCGCACCATCTGGGGCGACGACCAGCGCTACATCGACACCTACTGGTCGCGCTTCGAGGGCCGCTACTTCGCCGGCGACGGTGCCAAGAAGGACGAGGACGGCGACATCTGGCTGCTCGGCCGGGTCGACGACGTCATGCTGGTCTCCGGCCACAACATCTCGACCACCGAGGTCGAGTCGGCCCTCGTCGGGCACCCCTCGGTGGCCGAGTCGGCGGTCGTCGGCGCCACCGACGCCACCACCGGCCAGGCGATCGTCGCCTTCGTCATCCTGCGCGGCACCGCCACCGACAGCCCGGAGCTGGTCGAGGAGCTGCGGGCGCACGTCGGCCGCACCCTCGGCCCGATCGCCAAGCCGAAGCAGATCAAGGTGGTCGGCGAACTGCCGAAGACCCGCTCCGGCAAGATCATGCGCCGTCTGCTGCGCGACATCGCCGAGGGCCGCGAGATCGGTGACACCACCACGCTGGCCGACTCCACCGTGATGAACCTCATCCAGGCCCAGCTCCCGCCGGCCGGCTCCGAGGGCTGATCCCGGAGGTCCGACCTCGCGCCGCTGCTCCGCGCCACTCCTTGAACGTCTCTGAACGTCCCTGAACGTTCCTGAACGTGGCGCGGTGCAGCAGGCACAACGGTGCCCCGGGCGGTTGCTACCACCCGGGGCACCGTCGGCTCCGAACCACGTGCTCCGTGCTCCGGACCACGACTCAGGACCACGACTCAGGACCACGACTCCGGAGCACGTCCGGCGGTCAGTCCTCGCCGAATTCGGCGATCAGGACGCGCAGGGTCTCGTGCGCGCTCTGCACCAGGGCACGACTGCGCAACGGCTGCCCGCCGGCCAGGACCGCCAGGCCCACCTGGGCCCGGGGGCTGAATCCGACGAAGGCGGTGGACCGCCGGGCGGCCCCCACGTGGTAGACCACCTCGCCGACCTCGACCGGCCCCGCCCCATCGGACGCCGCAGGCACAGGGCCCACCGGTTTCCGGTCGGCCGCGAGCCGCCCGAACGCCCCGGCCGCTCCGCCCGCCCGCGGTTCCGCCACCCCTGCCGGAAGGGCGCGGTGGTTCCACCCCAGGCAGATCCGCGGCCCGCCTCGTCGCCCGTCGGTGCGTGGGCGCCGCACCTCGTTCAGCGCCGTCCGCAGCGCCGCCGCATCGGCCCGCTCGGGGAGCGGAACGGCGTCCAGCGCGAGATGTGCCTGGAGGTAGCGGAGCATGTCGTCCGCCGTGGAGCGGAGCGCGGCGGCGGCCGGCAGGGCGGGCAGCCGGAAGGACGGCACCCTGCGCCCGCGCCGGTATCCGGCGTCCTCCTCCCGGCCGGGGCCGCAGGAGGTGTCCATCAGGCCGAGCGGCCCGCAGACCCGGGCGGCGAGCAGATCGTCGTACCGCTGCCCGGCCGCGTTGGCGAGCAGCAGGCCGAGCAGTCCGCAGCCGAGGTTGGAGTACCGGACCTGGGTGCCCGGTGTGCCGCGCACCGCCGTCCGGGGCAGTGCCCGCAGCAGGTGGGCCGGTCCGAAGGTGGCGTAGGGACGGGTGAACCAGCGCGGGACCTGCCCGGGCAGCACCCCGTCCGGCAGCCGGGGCAGGCCGGAGGTGTGGGTGGCCAGGTGGAGCAGGGTGATCGGGCGCTCCTGCGGGTAGCCGGGGGCCGCGTCGGCGGGCAGGTAGCGGTCGATCGGATCGTCGTAGCCGACCTCGCCGCGGGCGGCCATCTCGGCGAGCAGCAGGCCGGTGAACGTCTTGGTGACGGAGCCGAGTTCGAAGCGGGTGTCGGCGCGGACCGGGCGTTCGGTGGAGCGGACGGCGTGGCCCCGGCAGGCGACGGTCCGGTCGTCGCCGCGGATCACCACGACGGCGGCGCCACCGGCCGGAGCGGCGGTGCGGAACAGCGGGCGGAGCAGGCGGTCGAGTTCGGGGTCGGGCGGGCCGTACGGCGGGGCATTCATCGGAGAGCGCTCCGACGGCCGGACCGAGACGTACGAGATACACGCGACGTACAAGACGTACGCGACGTACAAGACGCGTGCGATACGCAAGACGTATACGAACGGAAGGATAAGAGGGGCGGTCTGGGCATGGCGGCGCCTCCACAGCGCGAAGGTGAGAGACCCGGGGAAAGCCCCTGGCCCGGGGCTCCGACCTCGGCCGGGCCCTGCGATCGACGATAGAGAGCCGTTCACCCGTCTGCACGCCGCCGACTCCGTTCGGGTGCTGATCGGCCGTACGGACGGGTGCACAACAGGCCACCCAGGCTTAAGTCCTGAAGTATGACAATCCGGATCTCGCCTTGTCGTTCCCGTTATACTGTCAACGACGCATCAAGATTCGCGTCACAGGGCGAGCCGGGAAGTCTGGTCGGCAATGCACCACCGGTGCATCTCCGTACACCGTCCCCGCCCCCAGGAGGCCGCGCGTGGCCAGCCAGCCGCCCGTCCAAGAGCCGACGACCCGACGCCGCCAGCTCCTCGGCAGGCTGTCCCTTCCCGAGCGCACCTACATCACGGACGCGCTGCGCACCGAGACCGTCGGCGGCGTGCTGCTGCTGCTCGCCTCGGTCGTCGCACTGATCTGGGCCAATGTCTGGCCGGCTGCCTACCAGTCCGTCCTGGACTACACCGTCGGCCCCTCCACCCCGCTCCACCTGGACCTCAGTCTGGACGCATGGGCGAAGGACGGACTGCTGACGATCTTCTTCTTCGTGGCCGGGATCGAGCTCAAGCGCGAGTTCGTGGCGGGCGAACTGCGCAGCCCCAGCGCCGCGATCCTCCCCGTCATAGCCGCGGTCTGCGGGGTCGCGCTGCCCGCGATCGTGTTCGCGGTGGCCAACGCCGGCGCCGGCGGGCATCCGAACGGCTGGGCCATCCCGACCGCCACCGACATCGCCTTCGCGCTCGGCGTGCTCGCCGTGGTCGGCAGCCACCTGCCCTCGGCGCTGCGCGCCTTCCTGCTCACCCTCGCGGTGGTGGACGACCTGATCGCGATCCTGATCATCGCGATCTTCTACAGCTCCGGCATCAAGTTCTGGGCGCTCGGGCTGGCCTTCGCCGGACTGGTGCTGTTCTGGTTCCTGCACCGGCGCGGGGTCCACGGCTGGTACCTGTTCGTGCCGCTCGCCTTCGTGATCTGGGCGCTGATGCACGAGAGCGGCGTGCACGCCACAGTGGCGGGCGTCGCGATGGGCCTGCTGCTCCGCTGCCACCGGGAGGGCGACGAGAAGTCCTCCCCCGGCGAGCACATCGAGCACCTGGTCCGCCCGATCTCGGCCGGGATCGCCGTACCGGTCTTCGCACTGTTCGCCGCCGGGGTGACGATCTCCGGACCGGCACTGCGCGAGGTGTTCACCCAGGCGGCCCCGCTCGGCATCGTGCTCGGCCTGCTGGTCGGCAAGACCGTGGGCATCTTCGGCGGCACCCGCCTGGCCGCCCGCTTCACCCGCGCCGAACTGAACCCGCAGCTCAAGTGGGCGGACATGTTCGCCGTCTCGGTGCTGGCAGGCATCGGCTTCACGGTCTCGCTCCTGATCAGCGAACTGGCCTTCCCCGACGACACGGCCCTCGCCGACCGGGCCAAGGCGGCCGTCCTGGTGGGTTCGCTGCTCTGCGCGCTGATCGCCACCGTGCTGCTGAAGCTGCGCAACCGGCACTACCGCGAGCTGTGCGAGGAGGAGGACCGCGACCTCGACGGCGACGGCATCCCCGACATCTACCAGCTGGACGACCCGGCCTGGCAGGCGCGCACGGCCGGACAGCAGGGCCGACCGGACCGTCCGCAACAGGGCACGCACCCGGCCGACGAGGGCCCGCACCACCCGCATTGAGCCGCGCCCGAGCCGGACCTGCCCGGAACACGTCCCTCGCCGGGCCCCCCGGAGTGGTGTCCGCTCGTCCGGTAGGGGCATGATTCTGAACTGTCGACAGTCCACCGACGCCGCCGGGCCCGCCCCGGTACCCGGAACCACCGGGGAGCCGCACCGTGCGGCGGCGTCACTCGCCGCACGGCCGAAGAGGAGAACCGCTGATGCCCACAGGAGCCGCAGACCCGTCCAGCAACGGCCGGGCGCCCTATGAGGGCGAGCGTTCGGTGGGGCAGCTGTTCGCCGCGGCCACCGCCGACCTGTCCGCCCTGGTCCACGACGAGATCGCGCTCGCCAAGGCCGAGATCCGCGCCGACGTCAAGCGCGGTGTCTCCGGCGGCGTCTCGCTGGCTGTCGCGGGTGTGGTGGCCCTGGCGGCCGTCCCGATGCTCAGCGCCGCCGCGGCGTTCGGCATCCACGCGCTGGGCCTCTCGCTCGGCTGGTCGTTCCTGGTCGTGGCCGGCGCGTACCTGCTGCTGGCCGTACTGCTGGGCCTGCTGGCGCTGCGTTCGTTCAAGAAGATCGAGAAGCCGGTCCGCACCATCGAGGGCGCGCAGAAGACCGCCGACGTCCTGAAGAACGCGCGGCCGCGTCCCGCCACCAAGGAAGAGATCGACCGCGCCCTGGGCCGCATCCCGTAGGCCCGGCGCCCGCGTCGTGGACGCGCGGCCGGCGCTCGGCGGGCCCGAACGGCCCGAGTGCGAGTGCCGGGCGCGTGTCCGGCGCGCGGATGTGACACGCTCTCGGTATGTCGCTCGACCAGAAGCCCGTGCCCGCACAGCCGTCCGCCGGTTCCGGCGACACCGCCTCCAGTGATGGCAACACCGTCACCGGTGACAGCGGCACCGCCTCCGGCGACGGCGGCAACGCCCAGGGCACGCCTCCGGCCGCCTGGGACGTCCGGCAGGCCGGACCGTGGACCCATCGCGACCTCGCCGCCAACGGCGCCCGCTTCCACATCGCCGAACTCGGCGAGGGCCCGCTGGTCCTGCTGGTCCACGGCTGGCCGGAGTACTGGTGGGCGTGGCGCCACCAGCTGACCGCACTCGCCGAGGCCGGCTACCGGGCCGTCGCCCTGGACCTGCGCGGCATCGGCGGCAGCGACCGCACCCCCCGCGGCTACGACCCGGGCAATCTCGCGCTGGACATCACCGGGGTGATCCGCTCCCTCGGCGAGAACCGGGCCCACCTGGTCGGCCATGCCTCCGGCGGCACACTGTCCTGGGTCGCGGCCGTGATGCGGCCCTCGGTGATCCAGAGCCTGACCGTGGTCTCCGCCGCGCACCCCCGGGACCTCCGCCGGGCGCTGCTGACCGACCGGCGGCAGATGGCCGCCTTCGAGCACATCCTGGGCTTCCAGCGGCCGTGGATACCGGAGCGCCGCCTGGTCGCCGACGACGCCGCGCTGGTCGGCCGCTACCTGGACGCCTGGACCGGCCGCAACCAGCTGGACCGCGCGGCGGTGGCCGCGTACCGGGAGGCGATCCGGATCCCCAGCACCGCGCACTGCTCGATCGAGCCGTACCGGTGGCTGCTGCGCTCGATGGCCCGGCCGGACGGCATCCAGTTCGCCCGCCGGATGAAGAAGCCGATCACCGCGCCGACCCTGCACGTCCAGGGGGCGGCGGACCCGGTGCTGCTGTCGCACACCGCGCTGGGCGGCGGCGAGTACGTGGCCGCGCCGTACCGCTGGCGGCTGATGCCGGGGATCGGGCACTTCCCGCACGAGGAGGCCCCGGAGCAGTTCACGGCCGAGCTGCTGGACTGGATCGGCCGGCACAAGGACTGAGGTGGTGTGGGGGCCCCGGACCGGGGCAGAAGGTCCCGGCACCCGATCGGGGGAACCGGGTCCGAGGTCCCAACTCCCTTCAGGTGACGTACATATGACAAGCGCATAGGCCACGTTGATGGCCGGACGGGCGGTTACCCCCGTCGGCCCAGGGGCATCCATTCCGGTATGACCTGGATGCCCGATCGCGGCAGCGCCCCGCGCGGCCGACAGCACAGCGACAGCTCGCAGCGTTCCGCCCACCGTTCCGGGTGGGCGGAGAACCGCGGGTACGACCGCAGTTACGACAACGGCTACGACAGTGGGTACGACGGCGGCTTCGACGGTTCGGACGGCCACCCCCGCGCGGCGCAGGACCGGCTCGGTATCCCGCGCATCCTCGGCCGGCGCGCCCGCTGGGTGGGTGCCCGGCTCCGCCGCGACACCTGATCGGCCCACGTCCACGGAGCTACAGACCCGCCCGCCGCCTCCGGCCCCACGAGCCGACCCGATCACGGCCCGTTGGCGGCCCGGCGGCGGGCCGACGGGTCAGAGCGGGCCAGCGGGTCAGCGCGCGCAGGCGGGTCAGAGCGCGCAGCCCTGGGTGTCCGCCCGGCCCGAGGCCACGCTGCCCTGCTCGGCGTCCTCGCGCACCTCGGCCGCGGTCAGCACGTACCCGGTGTCCGCGCTGTCCAGCGACTTGGCGAACACCATCCCGTACACCTGGCCGTCCGGGGTGAGCAGCGGCCCGCCGCTGTTGCCCTGGCGCACCAGCGAGCGCACCGAGTAGACGTCGCGGACCACCTGGCCGCGGTGGTAGATGTCCGGTCCGTTCGCCTGGATCCGGCCCCGGATACGGGCCGGCTGGACGTTGAAGGCGCCGTTCTCCGGGAAGCCCGCCACGATCGCGTTGTCATTGGTCTTCGCCTCACCGGCGAAGGTGAGGGCCGGCGCGTTCAGCTTGGGCACGTCGAGGATCGCGATGTCGCGCTGCCAGTCGTAGCGGACCACCGTCGCGTCGTACAGCTGGCCGACCCCGCCGATCTGCACGGTCGGCTCGTTGACCCCGCCGACCACGTGGGCGTTGGTCATCACCCGGTGCGGGGCGTAGACGAAGCCGCTGCCCTCCAGCGTCTTGCCGCAGGAGGTGGCGGTGCCGACGACCTTGACCAGGCTCTGCCGGGCCTTCGCCACCGCGGGGCTGCCGGCCAGCGTCGGATCGGGGATGTCGACCTGGGTGATCGGCTCGTGCTCGAAGGGGTTGAACACCTGTGGGAAGCCGTTGCGGGCGAGCACCTTGGAGAAGTCCGAGAACCAGTTGGGGGCGTCGGAGGGCAGGGTGTCCTGGACCCCGCCCAGGATCGCCGAGGTGCGGACCTGCTTGGAGACGGTCGGCAGGGAAGTCCCGGCCAGCGCGGAGCCGATCAGCCAGGCCACCAGCAGCATCGAGATCACATTGACCACGGCGCCGCCGGCGGCGTCCAGTGCCCGGGCCGGGCGACGGTCGATGTGGCCGCGCAGCTTCCAGCCGAAGTGGGTGGTGATCGCCTGGCCGATCGCCGCCAGCACGATCACCACCACCACCGCGATCACCGAGGCGGTCGTCCCGGGGCTGAGGTGGTCGAGCAGCAGCGGCAGCAGTTGGACGGCGAGCAGTCCGCCGCCCAGGAAGCCGAGGACCGACAGCACGCCGACCACGAAGCCCTGTCGGTAGCCCGACACGGCGAATCCGATCGCGGCGGCGATCAACAGCACATCCAGGACATTCACCCGGACACCCTCCCACGACGGACCACCCCGCCGGGCGGGCGATGGTCGAATCCGCCCGCCGTCCGGTTCACCGCGCCCCGGCGTCGCGGCCGAGCAGCGCCCGGGAACGCTCGCGGTCGCCCTGCACCAGCTCCAGCGCCTCGTCCGAGAGCTCGACGATCCGGCCGGCGTCCCACGGCCGCTCCAGCCCGCTGTGGTGCAGCACCCGGTCGATCACCCCGGCGGTGAAGCCCCAGACCAGCCGGCCGCCGACCGCGAAGGCCGGCCCCATGTGGCCGGACGGGTGCCGCAGCCTGGCCCGGTTCACCGGATCGGTCAGCTCGTCGATCGGCACCCGGAACACCGCGCCGGTCTCCCCCAGGTCCACCGGCCGGACCGGCGACTCCTCGCGCCACCAGCCGAGCACCGGCGTCACCACGAACCGGCTGACCGGGATGTACAGCGCGGGCAGCGTCGCGAACACCTGCACGCCGTCCGGGTCCAGGCCGGTCTCCTCCCAGGCCTCGCGCAGCGCCGCCGCCACCGGACCGGGCCCGGCCGGGTCGCCGTCCTCCGGGTCCAGCGCAACCACCGGGGAAGGAGGGCTGGCCGGCGTGCGAGCGCAGCGAGCGGGCCCGTTCGATCAGCAGCAGGTCCGGGCCGGACGCGCCCTCGCCGAACAGCATCAGCACGGCGGCCGCGCGGCCGCCGTCGTCCGGCGGCAGGAAGCGGCTCAGCTGCTCGGGCAGCACCCGCTCCGCGGCGTCCCTGACCGGCTCCAGCCAGGTCGGCAGCCCGTCCCGCTCGACCCCCCGCACCATCCCCCGGTCGCTCACTCGGCCACCGCCAGGTCGGCGACCTCGCCGTGGTGCGCGGCGGCGTCCGCGCGGGCGCCGGCCTCGCCGGGGAAGTCCGCGGGCGGGCGCAGCCGCTGGCCCGGCTGTCCGCCCATTTCGTACTTGAGCAGCTTCTTCGCCTTCTCGGGATCGGTCTCGCCCTCGCCGTAGGAGGGGCAGAGCGGTGCGATCGGGCAGGCTCCGCAGGCCGGCTTCCGCGAGTGGCAGATCCGCCGGCCGTGGAAGACCACGCGGTGCGAGAGCATCGTCCACTCGGACTTCGGGAAGATCTCCGCGACCGCCGCCTCGACCTTCACCGGGTCCTCGTCGGTCGTCCACCCGAACCGGCGGGCGAGCCGGCCGAAATGGGTGTCCACGGTGATCCCGGGGACGCCGAAGGCATTGCCGAGGACGACGTTGGCGGTCTTGCGGCCGACCCCGGGGAGGGTGACCAGGTCCGCCAGCCGGCCGGGGACCTCGCCGTCGAACTCGTCGCGCAGCGCGATCGAGAGGCCGATCAGGGACTTCGCCTTGTTCCGGAAGAACCCGGTCGGCCGGATGATCTCCTCCAGCTCCGCCGGGTTCGCCGCCGCCATGTCCTCCGGCGAGGGGTACTTGGCGAACAGCGCCGGCGTCGTCTGGTTCACCCGCAGGTCGGTGGTCTGCGCCGACAGCACGGTGGCCACCAGCAGTTGGAACGGGTTGTCGAAGTCCAGCTCCGGGTGCGCGTACGGGTACAGCTCCGCCAGCTCCCGGTTGATCCTCCGGGCCCGCCGCACCATCGCCAGCCGCGATTCGGGCTTGGGCGCCCCGCCTGCCTTCCCCACCGGCTTCCCCGCAGACGCGGTCGTCCGGACCTTGCTCTCTGCCATGCGTGAAGGCTACGCCGGACGGCCGTGCTCCTGCGGCGGATCGGCCAGGACGGGACGGGAACGGACGGGGAACGGCGGGGAAGGGCGGGGAAGGGCGGGGAAGGGCAGGGACAGGACGGGGAAGGCGGGGACGCGCCGGGGGCTGACGGGCCCGTCAGCCCCGCGTCAGCCCCGGAAGAGCGCGTCGACGTCGCCGTAGCCGAGCGCGCCGACCGGCTCGGTCAGGGTGCCGGGGCCGAGCAGTTCGGCGGCCGCCCGACGGGCGGCGGTGTAGGCGAACTGGGTCAGCGCGGTGCCCACGCTGATCCGGCGCACCCCGGCGGCCGCGAGTTCGGCGACGCCCGGACCGCCGGCCACGGCCATCGCGTTGACCGGCAGCGGCGAGCGGGCGCAGAGCGCGGCCAGCGCGTCGAGGTCGAGCAGACCGGGGACGAAGAGGCCGTCCGCGCCCGCCGCCGCGTACGCCTCGGCCCGGACCAGCACATCGTCGAGCCCGCCCAGCCCGAACAGGAAGACGTCCGTCCGGGCGTTGACCAGCAGCTCCGGCAGACCCGCCGCCTCCGCCGCCGACCGTGCGGCGCGCAGCCGTCCGGCCTGCTCGTCCACCGCGAACAGCGGGCCGCCGGGCGCCGCCGAGTCCTCCAGGTTGACCCCGGCCGCGCCCGCCCCCACCAGGGCCCGGACCGTCTCGGCGACATCGGCCGGCGTGGGCCCGTAGCCGCCCTCGGCGTCCACCGTGACCGGCAGGTCGACGGCGGCGGCGACCCGGCGGGCGGCCTCGACGGCCGTCGCGCGGTCGAGGCGCTGGCCGTCGCCCCGGCCCAGCGACCAGGAGACGCCGCCGCTGGTGGTGGCGATCGCGGCCGCGCCGGCCGAGGCGATCACGGCGGCGCTCCCGGCGTCCCAGGCGTTCGGCAGGACGAGCACGCCGTCCGCGACCAGCGCCCTCAGCCGCTCGGCCCGCGCGCGGAGGGTGGACGGCGGGAGCGGGGAGGAGGTGGACATTCGGGGTCACCGGCTTTCGGTTCGGGAGGGGTTCCGGGAGGGATCGCGGGAGAGGCGAGGGGTGTCGGGAGGAGCCCGGGCGGGAGTAGCGGTTGCGCGCCGTGGACATCCTGCGGCCGGTCGGCGGGTGCTCTCCAGTGATTAAGCTGAGGCTGAATCCTGGGCCGGAGCGGGAGAGTGGGCGGGGCACCGATGCGGACCGAACTCGCGTTCTCGACGGACGATCTGGCACGGACCAGGTTCGCCGTCTCCCCCATGTGGGAGGTGGTGACCAGCCTCCGGGTGCTGGCCCACCGGGCCGTCCCCGCCGTGCACCGGCCCTGGGCCGCCCAGGCCCGCCGGTCGGCGGAGGCCACCGGGCCCGCCGTACGGCGGCTGGCCGCGCTGGTCCCGGCCGCCGGGCACCTGCCGGACTTCCTCACCCCGGTCCCCGTCGGCGCCGCTCCCGCGCTCGCCGAGGAGCTGGCCGTGATCGCCGCGACCCCGCCCGACCGGGTGCGGGCCGATCTCGACATCCTGGCCGCCGAACGCGGCGGCCGGCTGCCCGCCGTCCTCGAACCCCTGCACCGCGACCCGGCCGGCCTGCTGCCCCTCCTGGTGGCCGACATCGAGGCGTACTGGGAGTTCGCGCTGCAACCGCACTGGACCCGGATCCGCGCGCTGCTGGACGCGGACGTGCTGCACCGGGCCCGGCAGGCCGCCGGGCGCGGCAGCGCCCAGGCCCTCGACGACCTCCACGAAACGGTCCGCTGGGACGGCGCCGCGCTGCGGCTGGAGCAGCGGCACTGCGCGGTCCAGCGGCTGGACGCCGGAGCCGGGCTGGTCCTGGTGCCCTCGGTGTTCGCCTGGCCCCGGGTGCTGACCCGGACGCTGCCGCCGGATCCGCCGCAGCTCGCCTATCCGGCGCGCGGCGTCGCCACCCTGTGGGAGTCCGGGCCGGTCGCCGACCCGGCCGAGGCGCTCGCCGCCGTCCTCGGGCGCTCCCGGGCCCGGCTGCTCGTCGAACTCGACGCGCCGGCCTCCACCACCGAGCTGGCCCGGCGGACCGGGCTCTCCACCGCAGGGACCTCCCAGCACCTCACCGCCCTGCGCGCGGCCGGGCTGACCAGCGCGCAGCGGGCCGGGCACGCCGTCCTGTACGCGCGCACCGCCGTCGCCGACGCCCTGCTCGCGGCGGACTCGGACGGCTGGGCGGCGGACGCGGACGGCCCGGCCGGGTGAGCCTCCGGCGCCCGCCGGACGGTTCCCGAGCCGGTCCCGGGCCGGTCCCGAACCGGTCCCCGAGCTGGTCCCCGAGCCGCCCGGGGGCGGGGGTCGGGGCGGTTCCGGCGGTACGAATGGCCCCGCGCAGCACACCTCGGCACACCCCCTCCTCATATGATCGGAGCGACATGCGCCATGCTTGGTGATGCAGAGCACTGTACGAACTTGTGCCGGAGGGCTTGACGGCCGGCCGGCCGAGAAGGAGGAAGCACGTGGACGACGTTCTGCGGCGCGCCGCACTCTTCGCGGCACTCGACGACGAACAGGCCGGCGAGCTGCGCGCTTCCATGACCGAGGTGACGCTCGCCCGCGGCGAGTCGCTGTTCCACGAGGGCGACCCCGGCGACCGGCTGTACGTCGTCGCCGAGGGCAAGGTCAAGCTGCACCGGGCCTCGCCGGACGGCCGCGAGAACATGCTCGCCGTCCTCGGCCCCAGCGAGATGATCGGCGAGCTGTCGCTGTTCGACCCGGGCCCGCGCACCGCCACCGCGAGCGCGCTGACCGAGGTCAAGCTGCTGGGCCTCGGCCACGGCGACCTCCAGCCCTGGCTGCACGCGCGCCCCGAGGTCTCGATCGCACTGCTGCGCGCCATCGCCCGCCGCCTGCGCCGGACCAACGACGTGATGTCCGACCTGGTCTTCTCCGATGTGCCCGGGCGCGTCGCCAAGGCGCTGCTGGACCTCTCCCGCCGCTTCGGCGTGCAGTCGGACGAGGGCATCCACGTCGCCCACGACCTCACCCAGGAGGAGCTGGCCCAGCTGGTCGGCGCCTCCCGCGAGACGGTCAACAAGGCGCTCGCCGACTTCGCCGGCCGCGGCTGGCTGAAGCTGGAGGCCCGCGCGGTCGTGCTGATGGACGTCGAGCGGCTCTCCCGCCGCTCGCGCTAGTCCGCGCTCCCCGAGCCCGTGCGAAGGGCCCGTACGCTCCGGCGTACGGGCCCTTCGCCGGTACTGCGCGGGTCCGACCGGTCCTGCGCGGGTCCTGCGGGTCCGGTGCGGCGGGCGGCAGTCCGGTCCGACGTCCGGCGGACCGGCGCCCGGCGCCCGGCGCCCGGTCAGTCCGGGATGAGCCCGTGGTCCCTGAGGTACTGGAGCTGCGCGAGGACCGACAGCTCGGCCGCCGGCCACAGCGCGCGGTCCACGTCCGCGTAGACCCGTGCCACCACCTCGGCCGCCGTCCGGCAGCCGGCCTCGACGGCGGTCTCGACCTGGGCCAGCCGGCCGGCCCGGTGGGCCAGGTAGTAGTCCACCGCGCCGAGCGCGTCCGCGAGCACCGGCCCGTGCCCCGGCAGCACCGTCCGGACGCCGTGCTCGGCGGCCATGCCGTGCAGGTGCCGCAGCGAGTCCAGGTAGTCGCCGAGCCTGCCGTCCGGGTGGGCGACCATCGTGGTGCCCCGCCCGAGGACGGTGTCGCCGGTGAGGATCGCGCCATCGGCGGGCAGGTGGAAGGTGAGCGAGTCCGAGGTGTGGCCGGGGGTGCCGATCACCCGCAGGTCGAGGCCGCCGACGTCCAGGCGCTGCCCGTCCGTGAGCCCCTCCGAACCGAGCCGGTGCGCCGGGTCCAGCGCGCGGACCTCACTGCCGGTCAGTTCGGCGAACCGGGCCGCTCCCTCGGAGTGGTCGGCGTGCCCGTGGGTGAGCAGGGTGAGCACCACACGCTTGCCCCGCTGCTCGGCGGTCTCGATCACCCGGCGCAGGTGGCCCTCGTGCAGCGGGCCCGGGTCGATCACCACCGCGAGGTCCGAGCCCGGCTCGGAGAGCAGCCAGGTGTTGGTGCCGTCCAGCGTCATCGGGGACGGGTTCGGCGCCAGCACGCAGAGCGCACGGGGGGTGGCCTCGCCGCCGATCCCGGCGGCGGGGTCGCCCGGCAGGAGTCCGCTCACCGGCGGTCCTCGGTGACGCGGTGCAGCGCCCGGAGCGGCAGCGACCGGGTGAGGGCGCGCTGGGCCATCTCGGTGAAGCTGACGGAGTCGCAGGCCGGTCGGCGCGGGATCAGGCGGCGGGCGGGCATCTCGGGTGCCGTCCGGCGAGCCACATCGTTGTGGGTCATCGGGCGTCGGTCCTTTCTCGTACGGATCACTCGGGGCGGATCAGGATTACTCGGGAGGTGGAGCAGGGCGGAACGGGAACCGGCGGGGCGGGAACGGCCTGTCGCGGTCAGCCGGCGCGTTCCTCGGGGAACGTACCGTCGATCGTCAGTTCGTCGTACCCCGGCCAGCGGACGGTCAGACGCTCCCCGCGCACCTCGGCCCGGCCGAGCACCGGCTCCAGCGAACGGTCCACCGCCGCCCCCAGCGCCTCGGCGGCGCTGCGCACCGGCCGCAGCTCGCGCAGCACGGTGACGGTCGGCGGCAGCATCCCGAACCGGCCCTCCTCGTAGCCTCGGACGGCCTCGTCCGGGGTGAGCCAGGCGACCCGGTCCGCCTCGCCGACCTCGCGGGCGGCACGCTGCCCGGTCGGCAGGGCGGCGACGAAGAACCAGGTGTCGTACCGGCGCTCCTCGAAGGCCGGGGTGATCCACCGGGCCCAGCCGCCCAGCAGGTCGCTGCGGAGCAGCAGTCCGTGGTCGCGCAGGAAGTCGGCGAAGGAGAGCTCGTGGGCCTCCAGGGCGGCGCGCTCGGCGGTCCAGTCCCGGGGCTCGGCGACGCTGTCGGCGTCCGGACCGGCCAGCAGGACGCCGGCCTCCTCGAAGGTCTCGCGGACGGCGGCGCAGACCACGGCCTGCGCGGTCCGGGCGTCCACGCCGAGCCGTTCGGCCCACTCCTGCGGGCCGGGACCGGCCCAGCCGAGCTCGGCCTCCGCGTCCCGCGGGTCGACCCCGCCGCCCGGGTAGGCGTACATCCCGGCCGCGAACGCCATCGACGTCCGCCGCCGCAGCAGGTACGCCTCCGGGCCGGCGTCCGTGCCGGTGTCCCGGAGCAGCACCACGGTGGCGGACTGCCTGGGCACGGGCGGGGTCAGCTCTCCGGCGTCGGCCGCCCTGATCCGGGCGGGCCAGCCGGGGGGCATCGGGAGCGTCGTTGCTCGCTGGTCCATGCCCGGATGCTAAGCGCCCGAGGGCGGGCTTGGACAGGGGTGATCCGTTGTGCGGACCGTCCCCGACGGACTGTCTCCGACGGACCGTCCCTTCGCGGGCGGGGGCGTCCTCGCCCGGACACACGTCCGCCCCGGACTCCGTGCGGGTCCGGGGCGGGCGGGGCGTTGAGGGTGTCCGTCGCGTTGAGGGTGTCCGGCGCGAGGATGTCCGGCGCGCTCGAGGGTGTCGAGCGCGTTGGGAGTGTCCGGCCGCGGGTGCGGTCGGTCGGTCAGGCTCCGGCGCGGACGCGGACCTGGATCTCGACCTCGACCGGGGCGTCCAGCGGCAGCACGGTGACGCCCACCGCGCTGCGGGCGTGCACGCCCGCGTCGCCGAGCACCTTGCCGAGCAGTTCGCTCGTGCCGTTGATCACGCCCGGCTGGCCGGTGAAGTCGGGGGCGGAGGCGACGAAGCCGACGACCTTGACGACCTGCTCGACCAGGTCGAGGTCACCGATCACCGACTTGACCGCGGCCAGGGCGTTCAGCGCGCAGATCTGCGCGAGCTCCTTGGCCTCCTCCGGGGTGACCTCGGCGCCGACCTTGCCGGTGCTCGGGAGCTTGCCCGCCACCATCGGCAGCTGGCCGGAGGTGAAGACGAAGTCACCGGTACGCAGCGCGGGCACGTAGGCGGCGACCGGGGCGGCCACCGGCGGCAGGGTCAGACCCAGTTCGGCCAGCTTCTCCTCGACCTTGCTCATGCCTGCTTCTCCCGCTTGAAGTAGGCCACCAGCTGCTCCGGGTTCGGACCCGGTACGACCTGGACGAGCTCCCAGCCGTCGTGGCCGAAGTTGTCCAGGATCTGCTTGGTGGCGTGCACCAGCAGAGGTGCCGTCATGTATTCCCACTTGGTCATGGCCAGACTCTAGACGTTCCGTCCCGGCGATCGGCCCCGGTCCGCGTCCGGGCGCGCTCATGCGTGTGAGGTGGCCCACAAAGCGGGCATGATTCGGGTCCGGCGCCCCGGGTAGTCCCGGCATCCGGTGCGGTCCCTGGTTACCCTCGCGGGAGGGCACCTGCGTGGTGCCGGCCCTCGGAGACGGACGGAGACGGAGCGTGGCACGCACCCCCGGCCAGGCGGCCCGGCGCGATCCCGACTGGGAGGGCGTACGGCTGCACGTGGTCAGCGGCAAGGGCGGGACCGGGAAAACCACCGTGGCCGCGGCGCTGGCACTGGCGCTCGCCGCGGAGGGACGCCGGACCCTGCTGATCGAGGTGGAGGGCCGGCAGGGCATCGCCGAGCTGTTCGGCATAGCGGCACTCCCCTACGAGGAGCGCCGGATCGCCACGGTCACCCCGGCCCAGCTGGGCCTGCCGGCGAGCGGATCGGCAGGCGGTTCGGGGAGCGGCTCAGTGGGCGGCGCGGCCGGCGGCTCGCCGAGCGGTGAGCTGCACGCGCTCGCCATCGACACCGAGCAGGCCCTGCTCGAATACCTCGACATGTTCTACAAGCTCGGCCGGGCCGGGAAGGCGCTGCAGAAGGTCGGGTTCGTCGACTTCGCGACCACCATCGCCCCCGGCGTCCGGGACGTGCTGCTGACCGGCAAGGCCTGCGAGGCGGCCCGCCGCAAGGGCCCGGACGGACGGCGGACCTATGACGCGGTCGTGATGGACGCACCGCCGACCGGCCGGATCACCCGGTTCCTGAACGTCAACTCCGAGGTGGCCGGGCTGGCCCGGATAGGGCCGATCCACAGCCAGGCGCAGGCCGTGATGCGGGTGCTGAAGTCGCCGGAGACCGCCGTGCACCTGGTCACCCTGCTGGAGGAGATGCCGGTCCAGGAGACCGTCGACGGCATCGCCGAGCTGCGCGAGGCCGGTCTGCCGGTGGGCGGGGTGCTGGTCAACATGGTCCGGCCGCCGCTGCTGGACGCGGCCGCGGTGGCCGCGGTCGACGGCGACCACCGCGAGGAGGTCGCGCTGGCCCTCGGCGAGGCGGGCCTCGGGGGCCGCTCGCGCAAGCCGGAGACCGTCCGGGCGGCGGTCGAACCGCTGCTCGATCCACTGCTGGCACAGGCCAGGGAGCACGCCGAGCGGGTGGAACTGGAGCGCGCCCGGCGCGCCGACCTGCAGCACCTGAAGCTCCCGACGTACGAACTTCCACTGCTGGGCGAGGGTGTGGACCTCGGCACGCTCTACCGGCTGGCGGGCGAACTGAAGCGTCAGGGGGCAGCGTGAGCGGGCGGACCGGCACCACCGGACAGGACGGCGCGGGCGTCGGCGGCAGCCGGCTCGCCGTGGACGAGCTGATCGACAACCCGAAGACCCGGATCATCGTCTGCTGCGGCTCCGGCGGCGTCGGCAAGACCACCACCGCGGCGGCGATCGGCCTGCGGGCCGCCGAGCGCGGCCGCAAGGTCGTCGTCCTGACCATCGACCCGGCCCGGCGGCTGGCGCAGTCGATGGGTCTGACCGAGCTCGACAACACCCCGCGGATCGTCAAGGGCGTGACCGGCGACGGCGAGCTGCAGGCCATGATGCTCGACATGAAGCGGACCTTCGACGAGGTCGTGCTGGCCCACGCCGACCCCGAGCGGGCTCGCGCGATCATGGAGAACCCCTTCTACCAGTCCCTGTCGGCCGGCTTCGCGGGCACGCAGGAGTACATGGCGATGGAGAAGCTCGGCCAGCTGCGGGCGGCCGAGGAGTGGGACCTCATCGTCGTCGACACCCCGCCGTCCCGGTCCGCGCTGGACTTCCTGGACGCTCCGAACCGGCTCGGGTCCTTCCTCGACGGCAAGGTGATCCGGATCCTGACCGCGCCGGCCAAGGTCGGCGGGCGGTCCGCGATGAAGTTCCTGAACGCCGGGATGGGCCTGCTCACCGGCACTCTCGGGAAGATCTTCGGCGCCCAGCTGCTGACGGACGTCCAGACCTTCGTCAGCGCGACCGACTCGATGTTCGGCGGCTTCCGGGAGCGGGCGGACCGCACCTACCAGCTGCTCCAGGCGCCGGGCACGGCGTTCCTGGTGGTGGCCGCCCCGGAGCGGGACGCGCTGCGCGAGGCGGCGTACTTCGTGGACCGGCTGGCCGCCGACCGGATGCCGCTGGCCGGGCTGGTGCTCAACCGGGTGCACGGGACCGGCGCCCCGCAGCTCACCGCCGAGCGGGCGCTGGCCGCGGCCGAGGCACTGGAGGAGAACGGTTCCGAGCAGGTCTCGCCGGACGCCGAGCTGCTGGCGGCCGGGCTGCTGCGGCTGCACGCCGAGCGGATGCAGGTGATGGTGCGCGAGCGGCGGACCCGTGACCGCTTCGTCTCGGTGTACCCGGACGTGCCGATCATCGAGGTGGCCGCGCTGCCCGGGGACGTCCATGACCTGGAAGGACTGCGGACCATCGGCGAGCGGCTCAGCGGATCCACGGACTGACACCAGGCGGCTCGGCGGACCGAACCCGTCCGGCCGGACCCACGAGCGGGTCCGGTCCAGGTCGTCGCGCTGGTCCGGGCTGTCGACCCGGACCTCCGAACCCGAGCCCCCCGACCCGGGACGTGCGCCCCAACTGTGCTCCGTAGCTGTGCTCCGCAGCTCTGTGATCCGCACGGCCGAAGCCCGTACGGCGGTGACTCAGCCCGCCTGGGCGTAGTCCGTCAGTATCACGCCGGTGGCCAGCGAAGTCTCGTACTCGGTGCGGGCCGTCTCCAGCAGCCGCCGCCACGAGATCACGGTCGGCCGACGGCGCAGCAGCGCCCGGCGCTCGCGCTCGGTCATCCCGCCCCAGACCCCGAACTCCACCCGGTTGTCCAGCGCGTCGGCCAGGCACTCCGTGCGCACGGGGCACCCGCTGCACACCGCCTTGGCGCGATTCTGCGCCGCCCCCTGGACGAACAGTTCGTCCGGATCACTCGTGCGGCAGGCGGCCTGCGCACTCCAGTCGTCTACCCAGCCCATGCCGGCGCCGTCCTCTCCCGAATCGAGGCTCCCCCACGGCGGCAACGGCATATTCACCGTTGCCAGTTGAGGACGTTACGGAAGAACGACAGCTTGCAACAGCCCCTTCGGGCTCAATCTCGAATGACCCAATTGGACTATGGGTGGCGATCAGCTCACTCGTTGGAGTGATCGCAGGTCGCAAGCATTGCCAGGGCCGCGTTCACCACTCTCGCCACGCGGGCCGTCACACAGTGCTACCGGACACAGGGGTGCAGCCGCCAACAGCTGCCTCAAAAACGCCCCGAAGGTAGACAATTCGGGCAATTCTCATCACTCACAAGAGTGATCGCTGCTGACGCAGCGAAGCTGTCGCAAGCTTGTGACAAGCCTAGGCGAACACCTGCCCCGGTGTGCGGCATTCGGCAACGTAGGGTTCTCCCCATGGCACCGAAGCGCCCCCAGGCACCCCAGCCCCCAGGCAACACCGGAGCTCCGCGCGGCAAGCGCCGCGGGTCACCGCTCGACTATGCGGGACACGGAGTGAAGTTCCTGGGGGTCAGCGTGCTGTCCGGAGTACTGCTGGCGGGCATGGCCCTGCCCGCCGTCGGCGCGCTCGGCCTGACCGCCAAGAACACGGCGGAGGGCTTCTCCAACATCCCGGACGACTTCAAGACGCCGCCGCTCACCCAGGCGACCCAGATCTTCGACGCCAAGGGCGGGCTGATCGCCAAGGTCTACGAGCGCGACCGCACCGTCCTCACCGCCGACCAGATGTCCCCCTACATGCGGCAGGCGCAGGTCGACATCGAGGACGCCCGCTTCTACGACCACGGCGCCGTCGACCTCAAGGGCGTGCTCCGCGCGATCAGCAAGAACGCGGAGAGCGGCACCGCGTCCCAGGGCGCCTCGA
>NZ_JZWY01000201.1:0-748 GCF_000966955.1 Streptomyces sp. NRRL S-495 | reverse complement strand
GACCCTGGGCCGCAAGATCCAGGAGCTGAAGGTCGCGATCAAGCTGGAGGAGGATCTGACCAAGGACCAGATCCTCACCAACTACCTGAACATCACCTTCTACGGTCACCAGGCGTACGGGATCGAGGCCGCCTCCCAGCGGTACTTCAGCAAGAGCAACAAGGACCTCACCATCGCCGAGGCCGCCACCCTGGCCGGCCTGGTGCAGAACCCGTCGCAGTACGACCCGGTGCGCTTCCCGGAGAACGCGGTGAAGCGGCGCAACACCGTGATCGACAAGATGGTCGAGAACAAGCACGTCACCGCGGACCAGGCCAAGGAGGCCAAGGCCGCCCCGCTGGGCCTGAAGTACAAGGACCCGCAGAACGGCTGCATCACCGCCCAGGCGGGCATGGGCTTCTTCTGCGACTACGTCCGGCACGTGGTCAAGCAGGACCCGGCCTTCGGCAAGAACGCCGCCGAGCGGAAGAAGTTCTGGGACCAGGGCGGTCTGAACATCTACACCACCCTCGACCCGGACAAGCAGGCCGCCGCCCAGGCCGCGGTCACCGGCAAGGTCAAGGTCACCGACCCGGTGTCGGCCGCCGCGACCATGATGGAGCCGGGTACCGGCAAGATCCTGGCGATGGCCCAGACCCGCCCGTACGGCCTGGAGCCGTCCAAGAACCAGACCGTCGTCAACCTCAACGTCGACGCGGCGATGGGCGGCGGCAACGGCTTCCAGCCCGGCTCCACCTTCAAGCCGATC
>NZ_JZWY01000200.1:0-222 GCF_000966955.1 Streptomyces sp. NRRL S-495 | reverse complement strand
CTTCAAGCCGATCATCGCCGCGGCCGCGCTCGAGAACGGGATGGCGCCCACCAAGCCGTACCCGTCCGAGAACCGCATCGAGTGGCCGACGATGAAGACCTGCGAAGGCACCTGGAAGAACACCTACAAGGGCAACGAGCGCTACGTCCCGAACGAGAGCAAGAGCGAGGTCGGCCCCTACGAGCTGAAGCAGGCGATGGCCCTCTCGGTCAACACCTACTT
>NZ_JZWY01000199.1:0-3740 GCF_000966955.1 Streptomyces sp. NRRL S-495 | reverse complement strand
AGGCGATGGCCCTCTCGGTCAACACCTACTTCGTTCAGATGGAGCAGGACATGGGGCTCTGCCCCGTCAAGCAGATGCTCGACAAGCTCAACATCACCTCCACCGCCTCCGGCGCCAAGCTGGAGGTCGTGCCCTCGATCACCCTGGGCACCAAGGAGATGTCGCCGCTGACCATGGCGAACGTCTACGCGACCTTCGCCGCCCGCGGCAAGCACTGCACGCCGATCGCGATCAACAAGATCACCACGGTCGACGGCAAGGACGTCAAGGTCCCGCAGACCGCCTGCACCCAGGCCTTCTCCGAGCAGACCGCCGACGCGCTGAACACCGTCCTGCTCAATGTGACCGAGAAGGGCACCGGCGCCACCCTCGGTCTGGAGGACGGCCGCCAGATCGCCGGCAAGACCGGTACCACCGACAAGAAGAAGGCCGCCTGGTTCAGCGGCTACACCCCGCAGCTCGCCACCGCGGTCTGGATCGGCGGCCCCACCGGCGGCGTCGAGATGAAGAACATGAAGATCGGCGACACCTACTACGGTGCCGACGGCGTCTTCGGTGCCACCGGCCCCGGCCCGATCTGGAAGATGGCCATGGACGGCGCGCTGAAGGGCTCCCCGAAGGAGACCTTCCAGACCATCGACATCCCGGACCCGGCCCCCAAGCCGGACCCGAACGCCACCCCGGGTGCGACCCCCCCGGCCGCGCCCGCCCCGGGCGCCGACCCGAACGCGGGCGGCAACCCGCCGCCCCCCGCCGCGGGCAACCCCGGCGCTCCCGGCACCAACGCCGGCGGCCTGATCGGCGGCGGGTTCACCTTCCCGCCGGGGGTCATCGGCGGGAACGGCGGCGACGGCGGGAACGGCGGGAACGGGCGCGGCCACCACTGAGCGGCCACTGAGCCGCCACTGAGCGGACGTCCTGCAGGGCCTCCGGCAGGACGAAGCAGAGGGGCGCCCCCCGAGCATCTCGCTCGGGGGGCGCCCCTCTGCCTTGTCCTCTGCCTTGTCCTTCTACCTTGCCGGTCCGCTCCGTGGAGCGATCAGCCGGCGAGGGCGGACTTCACCGCGGCGGCCACCCGGCCGCCCTCGGCCAGGCCGTCGACCTTCGGCCGCACCAGCTTCATCACGGCGCCCATGCCCTGCGGACCGACCGCGCCGCTCTCGGCGACGGCGGCGGCCACGATGGCCGTCAGCTCGTCGTCGGACAGCTGCTTCGGCAGGTAACCGGCCAGCACCTCGCCCTCGGCCACCTCACGGGCGGCCTGCTCGGCCCGGCCGGCGCTGTCGAACGCCTCCGCGGCCTCCCGGCGCTTCTTCGCCTCCCGGCCGATCACCTTGAGCACCTCGGCGTCGGAGAGCTCGCGCTTCGTCTTCCCCGCCACCTCCTCGCTGGTGACGGCCGACAGCGTGAGCCGGATGGTGGACGAGCGCAGCTCGTCCCGGTCCCTGATGGCAGCCGTCAGGTCCTGGTGCAGCTGCTCCTTGAGCGTCGTCATGGCCCCGAGTCTCCCACCTGCCACGTTCCGATGCCCACCATTAACTCCACCCACCTGCTCCCCCTCCCCGCTCCCCTTCTCCGCTCCCCGTCTCTCGCGCCCTTCCCCAGTCATCGATAACCTCTTAAAGTGGTTACATGATGGACGAGCGAAGCCCCGGCCTGGTCCTGCACTCCCCCGGCGGAACGCGCTTCCACTTCGACCCCGGCACGCTCTGCCTGGAACTGCTGCCCACCGGCGGCCCCGGTCCCTACGCCCGGTACGAGATCCTGCACCGGCCGTCCGACCTGCTGGAGTGGCTCGGACAGTCCCGGCTCGGACTGCCACCCGGCACCGTCCGAATCAGCGACGACCAACTGGCCGCCGTCCGCACCCTGCGGGACGCCCTCTGGCGCCTCACCGCGGCCCGCGCGAGCGGCGACCGCACCAACGCCGACCACGCCGATCCCGCCGACCACGCGGTGCTCAACCGGGCCGCCGCCCGACCGCCGCTCGCGCCGCAAATCGCCCCCGACGGCACCGCGGCGCCGCCCCTGCCCGGCGACGGCGACCAGCTCGCCTCCACCATCGCCCGCGACGCCATCGCCCTGTTCACCGGCCCTCACGCGGACCGGATCCGCGAGTGCGGCGCCGACGACTGCCAGCTGCTCTTCGTCGACACCTCACGGCCGGGCCGACGCCGCTGGTGCTCGATGGAGCGTTGCGGCAACCGCCACAAGGTCCGGGCCCTGCGCGCCCGGCGCGAACAACCCGAGGAGTGACCGGACGTGTCCCCGGGCGCACCCCGACAGTTCACCTGCTGATCCGCCGTCTGAGAGCATGGACCGATGCGACCGCTGTACTCCGTTCCCCTCGGAATCGCCGCCACCGGCGCCGCCTGCCTCGCCTACTCCGTTGGGTACGAGGTCCGTTCCTTCCGCCTCCGCCGGGTCGAGGTCCCGGTCCTCCCCCGAGGCGCCCGCCCCATCCGGGTACTGCAGGTCTCCGACATCCACATGGTGAGCGGCCAGGGCAGGAAGCAGCGCTGGCTGCAGAGCCTCGCCGGCCTGCGGCCCGACCTGGTGGTCAACACCGGCGACAACCTCTCCGACCCGGAGGGCGTCCCCGCCACCCTGGACGCGCTCGGCCCGCTGATGGACTTCCCCGGCGTCTACGTCTTCGGGTCCAACGACTACTACGGCCCCGCCCGCAAGAACCCGGCCCGCTACCTCCAGGCGATGCGCACCGGCAGCCACGGCATGAACAACGCCGACGGCAGCGCCCGCCGCGGCATCACCGGCGCCGTCCACAACCCCTGGGAGAAGCTGCGCGACGCCTTCGACGCCGCCGGCTGGCTCGACCTCACCAACACCCGGGGCCGCCTCACCGTCGCCGGCCTCGACCTGGAGTTCACCGGCCTGGACGATCCGCACATCCGGCGCGACCGCTACAGCGAGGTCGCCGGCGGACCCTCCCCCGACGCCGACCTCTCCCTCGCCGTGGTGCACGCCCCGTACCTGCGGGTCCTCGACGCCTTCACCGCCGACCGCTACCCGCTGATCCTGGCCGGCCACACCCACGGCGGCCAGCTCTGCGTCCCCTTCTACGGCGCCCTGGTCACCAACTGCGACCTCGACGCCAAGCGGGTCAAGGGCCTCTCCACCCACCAGGCCGGCGGCCGCCGCTCCTACCTCCACGTCTCGGCCGGCTGCGGCACCAACCGCTACACCCCCGTCCGCTTCGCCTGCCCCCCTGAAGCCACCCTCCTCACCCTCACCCCGACCCCCCACTGACCCACCCGCCCCGCTCGCCGAGAAACCGGATTTCGTCTCTCGGCGAGCGTCCGGTAGAGTTCTACTCGTCGCGAAGGAGACGGAGCGACAAACAGAAAGACCGGGGTGTGGCGCAGCTTGGTAGCGCGCTTCGTTCGGGACGAAGAGGCCGTGGGTTCAAATCCCGCCACCCCGACCCAGTCCAGATGGCCTATCGGAGAGATCCGATAGGCCCTCTGGCGTTTTGCGTGCCCAACCGGGTGACCGGCCCTCAGGCTCCTGAGCGAACAGCTCACCCTCGACCGCCGCCCCGCCCCGGATCACCGGGCGGCCCCGGCGGCGGTGGACCCGAGTCGAGCAGGACCGGGGCCGCGACCGAGGCCATGTCCCACCTCTGTGCACGCCCGCGCAGATCGTGCGGGCGTGGTGGTCAGCGGGTTGCGGGTCGGGTTCGTGGAGGGTGGTGGAGGGGTGGGGGCGGTCTGGTGGGGGTG
>NZ_JZWY01001329.1:0-1173 GCF_000966955.1 Streptomyces sp. NRRL S-495 | reverse complement strand
GAGGAGGGTGGCGCCGGCGGTGAGGTGGGGGCGGGCGGTGGCGAGGACGGTGGGGCCGGTGGCGCCGGGTTCCCAGTCGCGGCCCCAGGCCGTCCACAGGACAGTGCGCAGGCCGAGGCGGCGGGCGGCCAGGGCCTGACCGGCGGTCAGGACGCCGTAGGGCGGGCGGTACCAGAGCGGGGGCGCGCCGGTGAGGGCGGTCAACGCCTCGGTGGCGCGGCGCAGTTCGCGCAGGTCGCGGGCGGGGGCGGGGTAGTACTGGGGGCGGTGGTGCCAGCCGTGGACGGCGAGCTCGTGGCCCCGGGCGACCAGTTCGCGGCCGAGGTCCGGGGAGCGTTCGAGCATGGCGCCGAGGAGGAAGAAGGTGGCGTGCAGGCCGAGGGCGTCCAAGGCGTCCAGGATCGGCGGGGTGCCGCGCGGGTCGGGGCCGTCGTCGAAGGTGAGGGCGAGGTGCCCCGGGGCGGTGCCGTAGCCGGCGGTGCGGCGGGCCAGCAGGCGCTTGACGGGCGGCAGCCGGACGGCGGCCGGGGCGAGGTGGAGCAGTTCGACGCCCGCTGCGGCGCCGAGCAGGAGGCCCGCGCCCCTCCGGGTCCTCACCCGAACCGGGCCGCCATCCGCCGGAAGAAGCCCGGGGCGGCGCCGTGGATCCGGGCCGGGAAGTCCAGCCAGTGCGGGAGGAAGGCGCGGTCGCGGTCGGTGGTGAGCGCCGCGTGGACGAGGTCGGCCACCGCCTCGGCGGAGACGGGACGGGGGCGTTCGCGCTGGTAGTCGGTGCCGCGGGTGGCGAAGAAGGGGGTCGCCACCGCTCCGGGGAGGATCAGCCGGACGCCGACGCCGGTGCCGCGCAGCTCGTACCAGAGGCTCTCGGCGAACATGGTCAGCCCGGCCTTGGTGGCGGCGTAGGCGGCCTCGTCGCGGACGCCGACCTGACCGGCCATCGAGCCGAGCAGCACGATCCGGCCCCGGTCGCGCTCCAGCATCCCGGGCAGGAGCAGCCGGGCCAGCCGCAGTGGGGCGGCGAGGTTGACCTCCAGCATCCGGTCCAGGGTGTCGGTGGGGGTCTGGGCGAAGGGGCCGCGCCAGCCGAGGCCGGCGCTGGCGACCAGGGTGTCCACCCGGCCGGCGGCGGCGAGGGCGGCTTCGGCGAGGCGCTGGGCGCCGTCGGGTTTGGCG
>NZ_JZWY01001328.1:0-1203 GCF_000966955.1 Streptomyces sp. NRRL S-495 | reverse complement strand
CCGGGCATCCGCGCAGCGCCGACTTCTGGTGGAGCTACGCCGCCGGCGCCGACAACCGCACAGCCGCTTACTGCCTGTACCTGTACAGCCTCCACCACGGCGACCTCAGCGAGGCCCAGACGTGGTTCGAGCGGGCCACCTTCGGTCGACAACTACTTCCGGCTGCTCTCCCTGTTCACCAAGAACGCGGACACCTACGGCACGACCGCCGTACAGCCGGACGTCGACCTGCTCGCCGCCATCGAGCGCCTGATCCACCGCGACACGGGAACCGAGGCGGACGGCACCGACGGCATCGCCGGCCTGCCAGACCAGGGCCTCGTCGACACCCTGTCCGCCTTCACCAACCGCAGGTGAGCAGGCGTGAGGGCCGCACCCAGGCAGTCGAACTCGCCGCCCGGACGCGCGCGACGCAACCGGACGAGTAACCGAAGGCCCAGCCCCCCTCCCGTGGTCCCGCCGGTGCAGTCCGCACCGGCGGGACCACGGGATCCCGGGATCCGGGCACCTCTGCCCGCAGGACGCGGGGCCCGCAGGACGCGGGGAAGTGGGCCGGGAGGCGGTCCGGTTCCGCTGTCCCGGGACTGCGGAACAGCGGGAATGGCCTCTGACCTGCCGATTCAGCACCCTCAAGTATCGAGTTCGACACATGGTCAGATCGTGTGCTCAACTGCGCCCATGACTTCTCCACGGCTGACGAAGCCGACTCTCGGAGTGCTCGACGCCCTGATCTCCGCGGCGGACGGCGACCCCGCCTGGGGACTTCGGATCTGCGACGAGGCCGACCTCGGACCCGGCACCGTCTACCCGATCCTCGAACGCCTCACCGACCTCGGCTGGATCGAGGCCTGGCCCGAAACCACCCCCCACCCCGGCCGACCCGCCCGCCGCTTCTACAAACTCACCTCCACCGGCAGGCACCAGGCCTCCGAAGCCCTGCGTGAGCGTGCCTCACGCCGACGCACGCCCTTCGGCCTCAGGGGCTTCGCCGGCGGTGCCGCGTGACACCCGAAGAGCACGAGCTCCGCGAGGCCTACTCGGAGGGCGGCACCGCATGACCGACCGCGATGCACCCGACACGTTGGCGCTCCAGGCACGCCTTACACAAGCGGGGCGGGCCCGCCGCGTGCTGGCGGACAGGTTCCTCGACAACCTCTTCGCACTCCAGGTGAAGGCCCGGCAGGTAGACCCCGCGCTGTACGA
>NZ_JZWY01001327.1:0-1642 GCF_000966955.1 Streptomyces sp. NRRL S-495 | reverse complement strand
CGGCGGCCTCCCTCGCCTCCGTGCTCCAGCGCCCGGCCGTCGGCGAGATCGAGCGCATCCTCGTCCCCTGCGGCTACGACGACACGACCTACAGCGACCGGATCACCATCGCCCCCGGCCACCTCGACCTGGAGCTGCTCTCCCTCACCGCGGGCACCGCCTCCTCCGAAAAGCGCCTGCTGAGGGCCCTCCACGGGGTGGTGGACGACTTCGACCTGGTGGTCATCGACTGCCCGCCGAACCTGCTGTCCCACCAGATCGACGTGGCCTGGTCCGCCTCGGACGTGCTGCTGCTGCCGTGCGAGCCGGAGTACGACGCCGTGGAGGCCGCCCGCCGCATCCACGAGCGGGTCGAGCGTGACCGGCACACCCTCAACCCTGACTTGGCCATCGCGGGCATCCTGATCAACCGCTACCGGCCGAACCTGAAAATCCACCAGAAGCGCGAGCACGACATTTACGCGATCCGGGGTGACGACCACGTGGCACCGGTCAAGCTCCGCGAATTGGTGGCCATGAAGAATCAGGCGGAACTCGCCCAGCCCCTCCGCGCCGACGGCACGGACGGACGGGAATCCGCCGACCAATTCCGGGATATCTACTCCTGGTTGCGGACCCGAATCGACACCGTAATGGAGAACGCGGCCTGATGCCGAAGTACGACGACGTGAAGAACGACCGCCAGTTGCCGGAGCGGGCCACAGCCGCCCCGGCCCGGCCGGAGAAGGTGGCGGAGGTGCCCATCACCACCACCGTCCCCGCACCGCTGCGCCGCCGTCTGACCGTGGCCCTGGCCGTGCACGAGGTGAAGCTCAAGGATGCCGTCAGCGAGGCCCTGGAGGCGTGGCTGGAGGCTCATCCGGTCAGTCTGGACTAGGACTGCAAGCAAGCAAGGAACCCTGCAACCTTGAAAGCTTCCAAGGTTGCAGGGTTCCTTGCTGTTCGGGCCCTACTGCTCCACGTCCAGGTCCGGCCGCCAGCCGGCCTCCGCGAGCCCGTACAGCTCCGGGTCGTCGCAGACCGCCTCACGTGCACACCCGGCGGCATCTCGCTCAAAGCGTCCTCCCGAACACTTCTGGTCTGGTATTACCGGTAGAATAGGAGGTGCATTCCGGCGGACCGCCGGACGATTTACAGCATATCGCGGGGAATCTCTTCCATGATTCGAAAGGCAGCGCGGACAATCCTCCCGAGCCCCTTCCCGCCGCCTCATGGTCTAGACCNGGCATGAAGCGCCGATCCCCGGAAAATACCGGGGGTCGGCGCTTTCACGTTGCGCCCCTTATCCGCCGCCTCATGGTCTAGACCTCTCGGCGGGGGCTTGACTAGACCACCGGCCGCTACCTACAGTGAGAGCGTAGCGCAGCCGGGCCCCGCCCCGGAAAGGCCGGCCTCGGACCCGCTCCCCGGACGCGACCACGGTCCGTCACCGGAGGTGCCGGACCGACCAGCCGGACCGACGGCCGGCACCCAGCGGAACGACCCGGACCGACACCCGGACCGACATGGAACACCCGATGTCGGTCCGGAATTCACCCCCTCTGACCTGGGGTGGAACGACCGGACCGACATGGACCGACATGGACCGACCCCTAACCCCTTAAGGGGGGCCGGGCCTCCCCGCCGGTCACAGAGCGCTACC
>NZ_JZWY01001326.1:0-1368 GCF_000966955.1 Streptomyces sp. NRRL S-495 | reverse complement strand
CGGCGGCGGGCGACCGGCCCCGGGGCCGGTCCCGGCACGGCGGCCCCGCCCCGTCCCGCCCCGCCCCATCCCGTCCCGCCCCGTCCCGTCCCGGGGCCGCTCCACCCGGTTGCGCCGAACGATGACCGGGCTGGGCCGAAAGCGCTGATTCCAGCACAAAAGGTGACTGACACGTCATCAGATCGTCCCAACGGGCGCTCCTTCTCGGCAGTCTCTGATCTCATCTGCGGATATTTGCGTACATTCGCCTGATTTTTTGTGTTGTCCGCCCAGCTGTGCCCGTGCACGCGCACGGTCGCGAGAGGAGACGCCGGATGGCCCCGGTGAGGTCGTTGCTCGGCGCTCGGTTCCGGACGGTGATGCGCGGCGTGCTCGCGCTGCTGTGCCTGGTCCCCCAGGGCGGACTGGCGCTCGCCGCCGCCCCTCCCGCCTACGGCCCGCAGGGCCTGCCCCGGGAGCAGCGGGCCCTGACCGCGTGCACACCGACCGGCAGCTTCACCAACTGCACCCGCGTCACCTACAGCGGCGGCGACCAGACCTTCACCGTGCCGGCCGGCGTGACCGCCGTCTATGCCCGGGTGTTCGGCGCCGGCGGCGCGGGCTCCCCCCGCGCCTACTACACCGGCCAGTACGGCGGCGGCGGTGGCGGCTACACCACCGGCACCCTCGCGGTGACGCCCGGTCAGTCGCTGACACTGACCGTCGGCCAGGGCGGCCGGATGAACAGCACCACCTCCACGTACGGCGGCGGCGGCGCCGGCGGTCAGGGCTTCACCGCCGTCGGCGGAGGCGGTGCGACAGGCGGCAGCGGCGGCGGCATGAGCGCCGTGTGGAACGGTGCCTACGGCACCAACCCGCTGGTCGTGGCCGGCGGTGGCGGCGGATCCTCCCCCGGCGCCGACGCGACCACCCCGGCGGCGGGCGGCGGCGGTGGCAGCAACGGCGGCCAGGACAACCAGCCCGCGGCCTCCGGCCGGGGCGGCACCCAGAGCGCGGGTGGCGCCGCCGCCACCCAGACGGCGTGCGCGGCCGCCACCGCCGGGAGCCAGTACCAGGGCGGCCGCGGCGCCGCCAGCCCGCAGAACGAGGGTGGCGGCGGAGGCGGCGGCGGCTACTACGGCGGTGGCGGCGGCGCCTGCCAGCGCGGCGGCACGCTCGACGCCAACGGCATGGGCGGCGGCGGCTCCGGCTACAACCGGGGCACCGGCGTCACCAACACCCAGACCTCCAACGGCACCAACAGCAGCGGCAACGGCGTCGGCGGCACCTCGGGCGGCCGCAGCGACGCCCAGTACACCAGCGGAATCGGCGACGGCGGCGGCTACAGCGACGGCGGCAACGGCGAGATCGTCCTCGAATGGGTCACCC
>NZ_JZWY01001325.1:0-1315 GCF_000966955.1 Streptomyces sp. NRRL S-495 | reverse complement strand
CACCCAGGTCGGCCTGTCCGTGAAGAAGACCGCCTCCCCCACCACGTACGTGCCGGGACAGCGGCTCACCTACACCGTCGTGGTGAGCAACGCCGGACCCGCGCCCGCCGTCAACGCCGCCGTCCGCGACGCGCTGCCGTCCGCACTGTCCGGGTTCACCTGGACCTGCGCGTCCGGTGGCACCGGCAGCAGTTGCGGCTCCGCGAGCGGCACCGGCAACCTCGACACGACGGCCACGATCGCGGCGAACAGCTCCGTGACGTACACGGTCACGGGCACCGTCCCCTCCTCCACCATCGGCACGCTGTCGAACACCGCGACCGTGACCCGCCCGGCCGCCACTACCGACCCCAACTGCGGTCCTACCTGCTCCAGCACCGTCGACACCCCCGGGCGCGTCACCACCGGCCTGTCGGTCACCAAGACCCCCGACAAGAACCCGTACGTGCCCGGCCAGCCGCTCACCTACACCATCGTGGTCAAGAACGACGGCCCGTCCGACGCCCTCGGCACCTCGGTCAGGGACACCCTGCCCGCCGCGATCCGGAACTTCTCCTGGACCTGCACGGCCGCCGGGGGCGGCAGCTGCGGCAGCCCCGCCTCCGGCACCGGCGACATCAACACCACCGTCGACCTCCCGGCGGGCGGCCAGGTCACCTACCGCCTCACCGGCACCGTCCCGGCGGACGCCACCGGCTCCCTCGACAACCGGGCCACCGTCACCCCGCCGGGCGGCGCCACCGACCCGAACTGCTCCCCCAACTGCACCAGCACCGCCAACCCCGTCCCGCCCGGCAACCAGGCCAACCTGGTCGTCTCCAAGACGCTGCTCACCAGCCCCGTGGTGCCCGGCCAGCAGATCAAGTGGCAGGTCAAGGTCACCAACAACGGCCCGTCCCGCGCCCGCAACGTCGTGGTGACGGACCAGGTCCCGGCCGGCGTGACCGCCGCGAGCATGGCCAACGACCAGGACGGCGTCTCCTGCCCGATCAGCGGCGGCACCGCGAGCTGCCCCGCCGTCGAGATCCCCGTGAACGGCACCGCCAGCTGGACCCTCACCGGCACGCTCGACCCCAACGCGACCGCTACGCCGACCAACACGGCGCTGGTCACCGGCGGCCCCGACCCGGCCACGCCCACGCACACCGCCGTCGCCTCCCCGACCGCGAGCCCCTCGCCGCAGGCCAACCTCACCATCTCCAAGACGCTGCTCACCAGCCCGGTCGTGCCCGGTCAGCCGGTCCAGTGGCGGGTGACGGTGACCAACAACGGACCGTCCCGGGCGCGGAACGTGGTGGTGACGGACCAGGTGCCG
>NZ_JZWY01001324.1:0-1375 GCF_000966955.1 Streptomyces sp. NRRL S-495 | reverse complement strand
CGTGGGTGGGCGGGTGGGGGAGCGGAGTGCGGTCCTCTGCTCAAATTTGTTTGCAAGGGGTGCAAAAGCACGGAGTGTGCACGTTGGCATGCGTGCCGGCGGGCGCGCAGTCGCCGGAGCCCCCGGCGGCGGGTCGCGGCCGTCGCGGGTGCGGGGCCGGGGTGCGGGTGCGGGTGCGGGTGCGGGGGGCAGGCGGGGCCGGGCGGCCGGGGTCAGGCGCGCAGCACCCGCACGCCGCAGCCGGTGACGGCCTTCTCCTGGGCGCCGGTCAGCCCGTCGTCGGTGACGAGGTCGTGGATGTCCGTCAGCGGGCAGATCGCGGCGAAGGTCACCAGTCCGACCTTGCTGCTGTCCGCCAGGACGACGGAGCGCGCGGCACTGCGCAGGAAGGCCTGGTCGGTATGGGCCTCCATCTCGTCGTGCGTGGTGCAGCCCTCGCTGGCGGTGAGGCCGTCGACGCCGATGAAGGCGACGTCCAGGTGGTACTGCGAGAGCATCCGCTCGGCCGCCGGCCCGACCAGTTCGTAGCTGGCCGACCGCGCGATGCCGCCGACCACCACCAGGCGGATCTCCGGCCGGACGATCAGGTCGGCCGCGATGTTGACCGCGTTGGTCACGATGGTGACCCCGCCGCGCTCGGCGAGCACCCGGGCGAGCTCGCTGGTCGTGGTGCCCCCGGTCAGGCCGACCACGGCGCCCTCCGGCACCAGGCGTTCGGCCGCCAGGGCGATCCGGCGCTTCTCGGCCTGACGCTTGCCGTGCCGGTGGCGCAGCGGCAGCTCCAGATTGACGGTGCCGGTCACGGCGCCGCCGCGGGTGCGGTGCAGCAGACCCTGGTCGTGGAGCTCCTGGAGGTCGCGCCGGACCGTCGCGGTGGAGACGCCCAGCAACTCCGCCAGCGCGTGCACGTCGGCGCTCCCCGCTTCGGTGACATGAGCGAGGATCTTGGCGGTCCGGTCAGCTTTGAGCATGTCGGGGAGTCTAGACGAGGCTTGGTCCGTACCGCAGCGGCGGCTTCCGGAACCGGGGAACGGCGCTTCGGCGCAGGCAGGGCGGCAGGTATACGACAAGTCGACCTCGCGGCAAGCTGCTCGGAACTGATTAAAGTACCCGGCACAGCGAACAGTTTTGATCGACGCGCGCTGCCGACCGCTGCCCCGCCGCCACGATCCGACCGGCGGGGCGGGAGGGCGGTGGCCCGCGTCCTCTTCCCGGAGGTGACCGCATGACCGCGGACCGACTCGCACTGTCCGGCGCCCGGCTGGTCCTGCCCGGCGGCGTCGTGGAGAACGGCCGGCTCTCGATCGGGGGGACGACCATCGCCGGCCTCGGCGGTACCGCCACGCCCGGCGACCTCGACCTGACCGGGTACACC
>NZ_JZWY01001323.1:0-1389 GCF_000966955.1 Streptomyces sp. NRRL S-495 | reverse complement strand
CGGGCCGGCGGCCGGCGGCGGGGTCGGCGCGGCGGGGGCCGGGGCGGGTGCGGGCGGCGCGGCCGGGGTGACCGGCGCGGCGGCGGCGGGCGCCGGGGCCGGCTGGTCGTCGACCGAGACGCCGAAGTCGGTGGCGATGCCGGCCAGGCCGTTCGCGTAGCCCTGGCCCCTGGCCGACCGCGCGGACCTTCCAGGCGCCGTTGCGCTGGTAGACCTCGACCACGATCAGCGCGGTCTCCCGGCCGAGCGCCGGCGAGGTGAAGGTGACCAGTACCTCGCCGGTGGCGGCGTCGCGGACGGTCGCGGTCGGCTCGATGCCCGCGAAGGTGGCGCCGGCCTCGTCGGGGCTGGCGGTCACCACGATCTTGCTGATCCCGGCCGGGACGGCGGCGGTGTCGACGATGATGGCGTCCGGGCTGCCCGCGGCGGCCGGGCGGTGGGTCACCCCGGGCCCGTTGGGGGCGTTGTAGAAGACGAAGTCGTCGTCCGAACGGACCTTGCCGGCATCGGTCAGCAGCAGGCCCGAGACGTCCAGCGCCTTGGGTGCGGTGACCTCGACGGTCACCCGCGCGGCGGTCAACGGGGCGTTGCCGCCTTGGGTCAGGACCGTGGACACGAACTCCTCCTGGGAATGACGTGGTGCGGGGCCGGCCCCGGCGGTGGGGCGGCTGTGCCGACTGGCGACCACAGTAACGAACGAGGTCGGCCGGATGAGCCCGATCGGGCCGCTGACCTGTCGGGTTGTCCGACCGGAGCGGACCGGGCCGGACGGCGGTGGTGCGGTGGTGCCGTGGTGCCGTGGCCGGTCAGCGGGCGGGTGCGGGCGCCAGTACCGGTGGGGATGCCGGTGCCGGTGCCGGTGCCGGTGCTGGTGCCGTGGGGCTGGGGCTGGGGCGGACGTCGGTGCCGGTGCCGGTGTCGGACGGCGCCGCGAAGGTGCCGAGGGCGGCGACGGCGCGCGGCCGGTCGATCCCGAAGGCGCTGGCCTTCCAGGACTCGCTGCTCCGGGGTGCGGCGCGGCGCGGTGCGGGCGGGCGGATGCCGAGCACGGCGAAGGTGTACCGGCCGGGGCGGACGTCGGTGCCGGGCGGGGTGGTGAAGCGGTAGACCGCCGCGCCGCGCTCCTGGTGGGTGGTGACCACGGCGCCGGCCAGGTCCGTCCAGACGGTGCCGGACCCGGGGGCCAACGCGCCCGGGGCGAGCCGGAACTCGGCCTGGAGCGCGGTGAGCGGCTCGGTGACGGTCAGCGTGAGCAGGTGACGGGTCCCGTCGCGGCCGAGCGGCTGGACCAGGGCCGCGCCGGCGAGCGCCAGGTCGTCGGCGTTGTCGGTGCTGCCCTTCCCGCCCTTGTCGCCGGGGCCACTGGCGCCGCCGGTGCCGCCCTTCTCG
>NZ_JZWY01001322.1:0-1413 GCF_000966955.1 Streptomyces sp. NRRL S-495 | reverse complement strand
GGCCCCGACGGGCCCGAGGCTCTGAAGCAGCGCCTCGGCTCCCTCAACGAGACCCAGCGCGGCCGGGTCCTCCTCGACCTGGTCCGCTCCCACGCCGCCCTGGTGCTCGGCCACAGCGGCCCGGCCGCGGTCGAGCCCGGCCGCGGTCTGCTGGAGGTCGGCTTCGACTCGCTGACCGACTCGCTGACCGCGGTGGAACTGCGCAACCGGCTGCGTGCCGCCACCGGCCACCCCCTGCCGGCCACCCTGCTCTTCGACCACCCCACCCCGGCCGCGATCGCCGGACACCTCGCCGCCGAACTGGTCCCCGACGCCGGGCCCGGCCCGGTCCCCGGGCTCGCCGAAATGGACCGCCTGGAGGACGCCCTCGACGGTGCCCTCGACGACCCGGCGGCCCGCGACCGGCTCGCCGAACGGCTCCGGGAGATCGTGGGCCGCCTCGGCCTGGCGGTCACCGCGGCCGGCGGCGACGGCACGGCGGCCGACTCCATCGAGGACCGCATGGACGGCGCCAGCGACGACGAACTCTTCGACCTCATCGACAACGAACTCGGCCTGTCATGACACCGACCCGACACCCGAACCAGGACGGCGGCTCCCGATGGTGAACGACGACAAGCTGAGGGACTACCTCAAGCGCGTGACGGCGGATCTGCACCACACCCGCCGGCGCCTGACCGAGGCCGAGGAAGCGGGCCGCGAACCGATCGCGGTCGTCGCGATGAGCTGCCGCTACCCCGGCGGCGTACGGTCCCCCGAGGACCTGTGGCGGCTGGTCACCGACGGCACCGACGCCATCACCGGCTTCCCCCGCGACCGGGGCTGGGACCTGGACCACCTGGACGACCCGGAACAACTGCGCGAGGGCACCAGCCACACCGCCCTGGGCGGCTTCCTCGACGACGTCGGGCACTTCGACCCCGGATTCTTCGGGATCTCCCCGCGCGAGGCGCTCGCGATGGACCCGCAGCAGCGGCTCCTCCTGGAGACCACCTGGGAGGCGTTCGAACGGGCCGGAATCGACCCCGCGACCCTGCGGGGCAGCAGGACCGGAGTCTTCGCCGGAGTGATGTACCAGGACTACGCGGTACGGCTGCGCCAGGTCCCCGACGACGTGGCCGGCTACATCGGCAGCGGCAGCTCCGACAGCGTCGCCTCCGGCCGCGTCGCCTACACCTTCGGTCTGGAGGGCCCGGCGGTCAGCATCGACACCGCCTGCTCCTCCTCGCTGGTCGCCGTCCACCTCGCCGCCCAGGCCCTGCGGGCCGGGGACTGCACCCTGGCCCTGGCCGGGGGCGCGATGGTGATGTCGACACCCGTCCCGTTCGTGGAGATGAGCCGCCAGGGCGGCCTGGCCCGGGACGGCCGCTGCAAGTCCTTCGCCGCCTCCGCCGACGGCACCGGCTGGGGCGA
>NZ_JZWY01001321.1:0-220 GCF_000966955.1 Streptomyces sp. NRRL S-495 | reverse complement strand
GCTCCTGCTGGAGCGCCTCTCCGACGCCCGGCGCAACGGCCACCCGGTCCTCGCGCTGATCCGCGGCACCGCCGTCAACCAGGACGGCGCCAGCAGCAGGCTCACCGCCCCCAACGGCCCCGCCCAGCAGCGCGTCATCCGCCACGCCCTGGCCAACGCCGGACTCGGCCCCGCCGACGTGGACGTGGTCGAGGCGCACGGCACCGGCACCCCGCTGGGC
>NZ_JZWY01001320.1:0-479 GCF_000966955.1 Streptomyces sp. NRRL S-495 | reverse complement strand
ACGGGCGGCAGCCCGCTGTTCACCTCGATCCTCAACTACCGGCACGGCCAGGCACCGGAGGCGGGGACCGGTCCCCGCCTTGAGGGCGTCGGGTTGCTGACCGTGAGCGACCACACCAACTACCCCGTGAGCGTGGCCGTCGACGACCTCGGGAGTGGCTTCGGCCTGACCGCCGAAGCGGTGGCACCGGCCGATGCGGAGCAGATCTGCGCGCTGTTGCGGGCCGCCGTCACGAACCTCACGGCCGTCCTGGAGGAGGCTCCGCAGTCGCGGTTCGCGGCGGTGGATGTGCTGGGTGAGGCCGAGCGCCGTCAGGTTGTCGAGGAGTGGAACGACACGGCGGTCGAGGTGGCGTCGTCGACGCTGCCGGGGGTGTTCGCCGGGCAGGTGGTGCGGACGCCGGACGCGGTGGCGTTGGTGTTCGAGGGTGTCGAGGTGTCGTACGCGGAGTTGGATGCGCGGGCGAACCGGCTGGCGCG
>NZ_JZWY01001319.1:0-1499 GCF_000966955.1 Streptomyces sp. NRRL S-495 | reverse complement strand
TATCCGGTGGAGCGGATCGCCTATGTGCTGGATGACGCGGCGCCGGTGTGTGTCCTGACCACGGAGCAGTGTGCACGGGTGCTGCCGGACTCGGTCGAGGGGCCGGTGCTGGTGCTGGACTCCGCCGAGCTGCGCGCCGAGTGCTCGGGCTTCGAGGAGGTGCAGCTCACCGACGCCGATCTGGTGGTGCCGCTGCTGCCGGCCCATCCGGTGTATGTGATTCACACGTCGGGTTCGACCGGGCGCCCCAAGGGGGTCGTGGTCACCCACCAGGCGCTGGTGAACCACTTGCGGGCGGCCGGGCAGCGGGTTCCGTTGGGGGTCGGCGACCGTCTGCTGGCTGTGACGACGGTGTCTTTCGACATCGCGGCGCTGGAGTTGTTCCTGCCGTTGGTGAGCGGGGCGGCTGTGGTGCTCGCCGAGCGGGAGACGGTACGTGATACGGCGGCGTTGCGGGAGTTGGTCGACGCGGGCGGGGTGACTGCTGTCCAGGCTGTTCCCTCGCTGTGGCGGGCTCTGCTGTCCGCCGAGGCCGACTGGCCGCGCGGGGTGCGGGTGCTGGTCGGCGGTGAGGCGCTGTCCGAGGAGTTGGCGGGCCGGGTGCGGGAGCTCGGCCTGTGGGCGGTGAACCTGTACGGGCCGACGGAGGCCACGGTCTGGGCGACCTCGGCCGAGGTCGGCGAGGGTCCGGTGACCATCGGGCGTCCGTTCGCCAACATGCGTGCCTACGTGCTGGACGGGTTCCTGCAACCGGTCCCGGCAGGTGTGGCGGGCGAGTTGTACCTGGCGGGTGCGCAGTTGGCCCGGGGGTACCTGGGCCGGCCCGGGTTGAGTGCTGAGCGGTTCACTGCCGCGCCGTTCGGGCCGAGGGGCGAGCGGATGTACCGCACGGGCGACCTGGCCCGCTGGCGCGGGGACGGGACGCTGGAGTGCCTGGGCCGGGTCGACACGCAGGTCAAGGTGCGTGGCTTCCGGATCGAACTGGGTGAGATCGAGGCCGCGCTGGAGCGTCACGAGCTGGTGGCACAGGCGGCGGTGACGGTCAACGAGAGCGGTGCGGGGGATCAGCGGCTCGCCGGGTACGTCGTGCCCCGGACCGGGGCACGGGTGGATGCGGCGGACCTGCGGGCCCACCTCGCCCTGAGCCTGCCGGAGTACATGGTTCCGTCGGCTGTCATGGTGCTGGAGGAGATGCCGCTGACGGCGAACGGCAAGGTGGACCGCAAGGCTCTGCCCGCACCGGACTTCTCGGGGCTGGCGGCTGGGGGCCGGGGTCCGGTGACGGTGCACGAGGAGTTGCTGTGCCAGGCGTTCGCCGAGGTTCTGAGGCTCCCCGCGTTCGGTGTGGAGGACGACTTCTTCGCGCTGGGTGGTCATTCGCTGCTGGCGATGCGGCTGGTGATCCGGGTGCGTACGGTGCTGGGCGTGGAGTTGCCCCTGCGGATGCTGTACGAGCGTCCGACGCCGGCCGCGGTCGCGGCGTGGATGGGTGAGGCCGG
>NZ_JZWY01001318.1:0-579 GCF_000966955.1 Streptomyces sp. NRRL S-495 | reverse complement strand
GGTGTTCGGCACGGTGCTGTTCGGCCGGATGAACGCCGGCGCGGGTGCCGACCGGCTCCAGGGGCCGTGCCTCAACACGCTCCCGGTGCGGGTGCGGGTCGGTACCTCCGCCGTGGGCGAGGCGCTGGCCGGGATGCGGCAGCAGCTGGCCGAACTGCTGGTGCACGAGCACGCGCCGCTGGTGCTCGCGCAGCAGGCGAGCGGTGTGGCGGGCGGCAGCCCGCTGTTCACCGCCCTCTTCAACTACCGCAACGGCCGCGGCGGTGCGACGGAGCTCGGCGCGGGTCTGGGCACCGGGCTGGAGGAAGTGCGGATCCTTGCCGCCGAAGGGCGCACCAACTACCCCCTGGTCGCGAATGTCGATGACGACGGGAACGGGTTCAGCCTGACCATCGACGCGGTGGCGCCGGCCGATGCGGAGCAGGTGGGCACGATGCTGCACACCTGCCTCCTCCAGCTCGTGACCGCGTTGGAGGAGGATCCGCAGGCGCGGTTCTCGGCGCTCGACGTGCTGGGTGCGGACGAGCGCCGACTGGTGGTGGAGAAGTGGAACGGGACGGCGGGCGAGGTCGAGCCGTC
>NZ_JZWY01001317.1:0-1558 GCF_000966955.1 Streptomyces sp. NRRL S-495 | reverse complement strand
CGGCCGGTCGCATCGAGGCCGTGCTCGCCGATGCCGGGTCGGTGTGCGTGCTCGGCACCACCGCCCTGACCGGGGTGGTGCCGGATGGCGTGCCCCGGGTTGCGGTGGACGATCCCGCGGTGGTCGCGGAGCTGGCGGCTCTGTCGGCGCAGGCTCCCGTGGTGGAGGTGCTGCCTGCGCATCCGGCGTATGTGATCTTCACGTCGGGTTCCACCGGCCGTCCGAAGGGCGTTGCGGTGCCGCACGAGGGGATCGTCAACCGGCTCGCCTGGATGCAGGAGACCCCCGGCGTGGCCATCGGTGTCGGGGACCGGGTGCTGCAGAAGACGCCGTTCGGGTTCGACGTCAGCGTGTGGGAGTTCTTCTGGCCGTTGGTGCAGGGCGCGGCGCTGGTGCTCGCCCGCCCGGGTGGGCACCGGGAGCCGGGCTATCTCGTCGAGTTGATCCAGGGCGAGAACATCACGGTGACGCACTTCGTGCCGTCGATGCTGGAGGCGTTCCTGCGTGAGCCGGCGGCCACCGACTGCACCGGGCTGCGGGCGGTGTTCTGCAGTGGTGAGGCACTGTCGGCGCCGTTGCGGGATCGGTTCCTCGAACTGCTGGCGGGTGTACCGCTGTTCAACCTGTACGGGCCCACGGAGGCGTCCGTGGACGTGACCGCGGCGCGCTGTGCCGTCAGCGATGGTGCGGTGGTGCCGATCGGTGGGCCGGTGGCCAATACCCGGGTGTATGTGCTGGACGGTTCGCTGTCCCCGGCGCCGGTGGGCGTCGAGGGTGAGTTGTACCTGGCGGGTGTGCAGTTGGCGCGCGGGTACGTGGGACGTGCCGGTTTGACGGCGGAGCGGTTCGTGGCCTGCCCGTTCGGCAGTGGCACGGGGGTCCCGGAGAGGATGTACCGCACGGGTGACCGGGTCCGCTGGACCGCCGATGGTCAGCTGGTGTACCTGGGCCGTGCGGACGAGCAGGTGAAGATCCGCGGCTTCCGGATCGAGCCCGGCGAGGTCCAGGCCGTCCTGGCCGTCCACCCTGCCGTGGCCCAGGTCGCGGTTGTCGCTCGCGAGGACGTCCCGGGTGACATCCGCCTGGTGGCGTACGCCGTTCCGGCCGACGCGGACACGCCGTCGGACGAACTCGTCTCCCTGCTGCGGGAGTTCGCGGGTGAGCGGCTGCCGTCCCACATGGTTCCGTCGGCGGTCGTGCTGCTGGACGCGTTGCCGGTGACGGTCAACGGCAAGCTGGACCGCAAGGCCCTGCCCGTTCCGCAGCACACGACGGGTGGGGGCCGTGCGCCGGCCAGTGTGCGGGAGGAGATCCTCTGCGAGGCGTTCGCCGAGGTCCTCGGCCTGCCGGCGGTGGGGGTCGATGACGACTTCTTCACGCTGGGCGGCCATTCGCTGCTGGCAGTGGCCCTGGTGGAACGTCTGCGAGTGCGGGGTGTGTCCGTGGCGGTGCGGGCGCTCTTCGAGACGCCGACGGTGGCCGGGCTGGCAGCCGCACAGGCCGCCGAGGGGATCGTGGTGCCGGCGAACGCCATTCCCGTCGACGCTCGGGAGATCAC
>NZ_JZWY01001316.1:0-1686 GCF_000966955.1 Streptomyces sp. NRRL S-495 | reverse complement strand
GCCGAGGCCGCCGCGACCGAGCCCGCCACCGCCGAGGCTGCCGAGGCCGACGCCCCCCAGAGCCCCCACCCCCCGTCCCCCGAGGCGACCGGCCCCGCCGGCGCCGACCGGGCGGCCCCGCCCCGCCCCGACGCCGCCCACACCGGCGCCGGTCCTGCGGCGGCGTCCGGCCGCCGGAGCACCCAGACCTCCTGAGGAGCCGCGCCGTGAGCAGCACGTCCAGCCCCAGCACCGCCACCGCCATCCCCGCACCCGCCGGCGCGCCCACCGGCGGCGCCCCGGCCGCCGCCGAAGGGATCGGCTGGGTGCTGAGCCCGCTCCTGGAGCTGCCGGGCGTCGTCCACGCGGTGATCGCCACCGGTGACGGCCTGGTCGAGGCCGCCTCGGCCGGCCTCGGCCGCGCCTCCGCCGAGCGGGTCGCCGCGATGACCGCCACCGTCCACGCGGCCGCCCGCGCGTTCACCACCGCCTTCACCGACACCGAGCAGCCCCGGCTGGCGCAGACCGTGGTCGAGTCCGAACTGGGCTTCGCCGTCGTCGTCCCGGCCGGGGAGAACACCTCGCTCGCGGTGTTCACCACGCCCGAGGCCCAACTCGGCAACGTCGCCTACCAGATGCAGGTCCAGGTGGCCGCCCTCGGCCGCGCCCTGGCCAGCCCGGCCAGGCGGCAGGACGCCCCGCGGTCATGACCGCCGTCCCCCGCAGGCGGATGGTGCCCGCCTACCTGGCCACCGGCGGCCGGGCCCGCGCCGGCGCCGACGGATTCGAACGGCTCACCGTGCTGTTCGCGACCGGCGCCGAGCCCCCGGAGGCGCTCACCGAGCTGGAGGCCGAGCACCGGCGGCTCTGGGAACTGCTGCGGCCCGGCGCGCTCACCGTCGTGGAGGCCGCCGCGCACCTGCGGCTCCCGGTCAGCGCGACCGTCTTCCTCGCGGCCGACCTGGTCGAGGCGGGCTGCCTGCACGCCCGCGCGCCGATCCCCCGCGCCCAGCAGACCGACCGCTCCCTCGTCGAGAGGCTCCTCGTTGGACTCCGCACTCTCCGGTAGGCCGCCCGGTCCGGGGCGCCCGGACCGAGTGGGCTACCTGCCCGACCCCGAACAGACGCTGATGAAGCTCGTGGTCGCCGGCCCCTTCGGCGTCGGCAAGACCACCTTCATCCGCACCCTCTCGGAGATCCCCACCCTGCACACCGAGGAGGCGATGACCGAGACCGGCGCCCCCGTCGACGACCTGGCCGGCCTCCCCGGCAAGGCCACCACCACGGTCGCGGTCGACTTCGGCCGGCTCACCCTGCCCGGCGAGGTGGTGCTGTACATGTTCGGCACCCCCGGCCAGCGGCGGTTCTTCCCGCTCTGGCAGGACATCGCGCGCGGCGCCCTCGGCGCCCTGGTGCTGGCGGACACCCGCCGGCTCGCCGACTCCTTCGAGATCATGGACATGGTCGAGGAGCAGGGCCTGCCGTACGCGGTCGCCGTCAACCGCTTCCCCGAATCGCCGGCGCACCCGCCCGAGGTGCTCCGCGCCCACCTCGACCTGCACCCGGCCACCCCGCTGGTGCTCTGCGACGCCCGCGAGCGCGGCTCCAGCCTGGACGCCCTGATCGCGCTCACCGAACACGTCCTGCACGGCCTGCCGCCCTCCGCCCCGGAGCAGTCATGACCACCCCCACCGCCCAGCCCCCGAC
>NZ_JZWY01000198.1:0-1437 GCF_000966955.1 Streptomyces sp. NRRL S-495 | reverse complement strand
TGGGGGTCGTTGTTTCAGAACAACACAGTGGACGCGAGCAACTGAGGACAAGCCCTCGGCCTATTAGTACCGGTCAACTCCACCCCTCACAGGGCTTCCATATCCGGCCTATCAACCCAGTCGTCTACTGGGAGCCTTACCCTCTCAAGGAGGTGGGAGTGCTCATCTCGAAGCAGGCTTCCCGCTTAGATGCTTTCAGCGGTTATCCCTCCCGAACGTAGCCAACCAGCCATGCCCTTGGCAGGACAACTGGCACACCAGAGGTTCGTCCGTCCCGGTCCTCTCGTACTAGGGACAGCCCTTCTCAACACTCCTACGCGCACAGCGGATAGGGACCGAACTGTCTCACGACGTTCTAAACCCAGCTCGCGTACCGCTTTAATGGGCGAACAGCCCAACCCTTGGGACCTACTCCAGCCCCAGGATGCGACGAGCCGACATCGAGGTGCCAAACCATCCCGTCGATATGGACTCTTGGGGAAGATCAGCCTGTTATCCCCGGGGTACCTTTTATCCGTTGAGCGACGGCGCTTCCACAAGCCACCGCCGGATCACTAGTCCCGACTTTCGTCCCTGCTCGACCCGTCAGTCTCACAGTCAAGCTCCCTTGTGCACTTACACTCAACACCTGATTGCCAACCAGGCTGAGGGAACCTTTGGGCGCCTCCGTTACTCTTTAGGAGGCAACCGCCCCAGTTAAACTACCCACCAGACACTGTCCCTGATCCGGATCACGGACCCAGGTTAGACATCCAGCACGACCAGAGTGGTATTTCAACGACGACTCCACCATGACTGGCGTCACGGCTTCAAAGTCTCCCACCTATCCTACACAAGCCGAACCGAACACCAATATCAAGCTATAGTAAAGGTCCCGGGGTCTTTCCGTCCTGCTGCGCGAAACGAGCATCTTTACTCGTAATGCAATTTCACCGGGCCTATGGTTGAGACAGTCGAGAAGTCGTTACGCCATTCGTGCAGGTCGGAACTTACCCGACAAGGAATTTCGCTACCTTAGGATGGTTATAGTTACCACCGCCGTTTACTGGCGCTTAAGTTCTCAGCTTCGCCCCGACGAATCAGAGCTAACCGGTCCCCTTAACGTTCCAGCACCGGGCAGGCGTCAGTCCGTATACATCGCCTTACGGCTTCGCACGGACCTGTGTTTTTAGTAAACAGTCGCTTCTCGCTGGTCTCTGCGGCCACCCCCAGCTCTGGCAGCAAGTGCCGTCACCAGGAATGGCCCCCCTTCTCCCGAAGTTACGGGGGCATTTTGCCGAGTTCCTTAACCATAGTTCACCCGAACGCCTCGGTATTCTCTACCTGACCACCTGAGTCGGTTTGGGGTACGGGCCGCCATGAAACTCGCTAGAGGCTTTTCTCGACAGCATAGGATCATCCACTTCACCACAATCGGCTCGGCATCAGGTCTCAGGC
>NZ_JZWY01000197.1:0-947 GCF_000966955.1 Streptomyces sp. NRRL S-495 | reverse complement strand
CGGCTCCACCACGTCCCTTTGTCCGAAGACTCCGGGCCGGCTTCACGGCTTTAGCATCACCTGGTTCAGCGTTGGCGCTTCAAAGCGGGTACGGGAATATCAACCCGTTGTCCATCGACTACGCCTGTCGGCCTCGCCTTAGGTCCCGACTTACCCTGGGCAGATCAGCTTGACCCAGGAACCCTTGGTCAATCGGCGCAAGAGTTTCCCACTCTTGTATCGCTACTCATGCCTGCATTCTCACTCGTGTACCGTCCACGACTGGTTTCCACCGCCGCTTCACCCGGCACACGACGCTCCCCTACCCATCACAGCAGGCGTTGGCCCTATATGCTGCAATGACACGACTTCGGTGATGTGCTTGAGCCCCGCTACATTGTCGGCGCGGAATCACTTGACCAGTGAGCTATTACGCACTCTTTCAAGGGTGGCTGCTTCTAAGCCAACCTCCTGGTTGTCTCTGCGACTCCACATCCTTTCCCACTTAGCACACGCTTAGGGACCTTAGTCGGTGTTCTGGGCTGTTTCCCTCTCGACCATGGAGCTTATCCCCCACAGTCTCACTGCCACGCTCTCACTTACCGGCATTCGGAGTTTGGCTAAGGTCAGTAACCCGGTGAGGCCCATCGCCTATCCAGTGCTCTACCTCCGGCAAGAAACACGTGACGCTGCACCTAAATGCATTTCGGGGAGAACCAGCTATCACGGAGTTTGATTGGCCTTTCACCCCTAACCACAGGTCATCCCCCAGGTTTTCAACCCTGGTGGGTTCGGTCCTCCACGAAGTCTTACCTCCGCTTCAACCTGCCCATGGCTAGATCACTCCGCTTCGGGTCTTGGGCATGCAACTCAATCGCCCTATTCGGACTCGCTTTCGCTACGGCTACCCCACACGGGTTAACCTCGCTACACACCGCAAACTCGCAGGCTCATTCTTCAAAAGGCAC
>NZ_JZWY01000196.1:0-681 GCF_000966955.1 Streptomyces sp. NRRL S-495 | reverse complement strand
CGACGCTCCCACGGCTTGTAGGCACACGGTTTCAGGTACTATTTCACTCCGCTCCCGCGGTACTTTTCACCATTCCCTCACGGTACTATCCGCTATCGGTCACCAGGGAATATTTAGGCTTAGCGGGTGGTCCCGCCAGATTCACACGGGATTTCTCGGGCCCCGTGCTACTTGGGAGTTCTTCAAACGAGCCGTACAGATTTCGTCTACGGGGGTCTTACCCTCTACGCCGGACCTTTCGCATGTCCTTCGACTACCCATACGGTTTCTGACTCGCCGACCGGCCGGCAGACCGATCAAGAAAAATCCCACGACCCCATCAGCGCAACCCCTGCCGGGTCTCACACGCTCATGGTTTAGCCTCATCCGGTTTCGCTCGCCACTACTCCCGGAATCACGGTTGTTTTCTCTTCCTGCGGGTACTGAGATGTTTCACTTCCCCGCGTTCCCTCCACATACCCTATGTGTTCAGGTATGGGTGACAGCCCATGACGACTGCCGGGTTTCCCCATTCGGAAACCCCCGGATCAAAGCCTGGTTGACGGCTCCCCGGGGACTATCGTGGCCTCCCACGTCCTTCATCGGTTCCTGGTGCCAAGGCATCCACCGTGCGCCCTTAAAAACTTGGCCACAGATGCTCGCGTCCACTGTGCAGTTCTCAAACAACGACCAGACACCCAC
>NZ_JZWY01000194.1:0-9333 GCF_000966955.1 Streptomyces sp. NRRL S-495 | reverse complement strand
AAGCGAATCCGGCCGCAATCCCCACAAATGGACACGTCAAAGAAACCCGAAGCCGGGTGCCGATGTTATTTCCAGAGGATTGGCCGCCCCGGGACCGTCCGCGCTGTTGCGTGTCCGGTGCTCCCTGCCAGGCGACTGGGCGACAGTACTCCTCCTGCGCGCCCAGAACAAATCGCGCCCACCCGGACCGGATCGCGGCCGGCCGGGCCGGTCCGCTGTCACATTCCCGCGCCTCCCCGGGTCAGGGATGCAGGACCGACCGACCTTCCCGAGGAGCGCTCCATGAACCCGTTCGCCCGCGCCGCTTCCGTCGCCGCGCTGACCGCCGCCCTGTCCGTCACGGCCACCTCCGTCCCCATTTCCGCCTCCGCCGCCGACACCGCCACGGCCACCGGGGGCGCGGCCTCGGCGCACCCACAGCGCTGGTCGGCCGCGTGGTCCGCGCCGATGATGCGGCCCTCCGCGGCGCCGTGGTTCCGGACCTGGGCCGTGCAGGGCTTCGACCACCAGTCGGTGCGGCAGGTGGTGCGACTCGGCACGGGCGGCAAGGCCGTCCGGTTCCGGCTGTCCAATCTCTACGGGACGACGCCGCTGCGGCTGAGCGGGGCCAGTGTCGGCCGGGCCGCCGACGGGGCGGCCGTCGTCGCCGGGACGGTGCTGCCGTTGCGCTTCGGGCACCGGGACTCCGTCGTCGTCCCCGCGGGCGGAGAGGTTCTCAGCGATCCGGTGCCGCTGCCGGTGGCGGCCCGTGACCGGGTGGCGCTGACCCTCTGGTTCGACGGCCCGACCGGCCCGGCCACCTACCACCAGCTGTCCATGACAACGACCTACCAGGCCGACGGCGACCACCGAGCCGACACCGACGCGGCGGCGTTCACCGACGCCGTCCGCCCGGGGTACGGCTCCTGGTACTACCTCGGCGGGGTCGAGGTCACCGGCGGGCGGCCCGTGGGCAGGGCGGTGGTGGCGTTCGGCGAGTCCACCACCGACGGGTTCGGCGCCACCGTCGACAGCGACGACCGCTACCCCGACCTCCTCGCCGAGCGGCTCACCGCCGCCGGCCGGCCGCGACCGGTGCTCAACGCCGGCATCGGCTCGAACAAGATGCTCGCCGACTCCGCCTGCGCCGGGGACAGCGCCCTGAGTCGCTTCCGGCGCGATGTGCTCGACCGGCCGAACGTCGGCACCGTCATCGTCTCGCACGGCATGAACGACATCCTCCGCAGCGGCGACCAGATCTGCGGCGTGGACCGCGACGACCCGCCGGTGACCCTCCAGCGGCTGATCGACGCCCACCGCGCCCTGATCCGGGCCGCCCACGCCCGGGGCGTCAAGGCCGTCGGTGCCACCCTGATGCCCTTCGGCGGCGCACCGTTCTGGACCGCGCAGACCGACCGGCTGCGCCGCGACCTGAACGAGTGGATCCGCACCTCCGGCGCGTACGACGCGGTGGCCGACTTCGACCGCGCCATCGACCCCGAGGGCACCGGCGCGATCCCGGACGGCCACCACGCCGGCGACCACCTCCACCCCGGGCCGCTCGGATACCGCGTCATGGCGGACAGCATCGACCTGGACAGCCTGCGCTGACCCACCCTCGGCCGCGGGGGCGGACACCCCCCGCGGCCGGGGCGGCCGGGGCCCGTCAGGTGGGGCGGAGCGCCTCGGTGAGACGGTCGGCCGCCTCGACGACCGTCTGCGAGAGAAGGGCGCCGGGGTGGCGGGTGAGCCGTTCGATCGGACCGGAGACCGTGACGGCGGCCACCACCCGGTTGGCCGGGCCCCGGACCGGCGCGGAGACGGAGGCGACCCCGAGCTCGCGTTCGCCGATCGACTGGGCCCAGCCACGTCGCCGGACGCCGCTCAGCGCCGTCGCCGTGAAGCGGGCCCCCTGGAGACCCCGGTGGAGCCGCTCGGGCTCCTCCCAGGCCAGCAGGACCTGGGCGGCGGCGCCGACCTTCATCGGGAGGGTGACCCCCACCGGGACGGTGTCGCGCAGGCCGGACAGGCGCTCGGCGGCGGCCACGCAGATCCGGACGCCGCCCTGCCGGCGGTAGAGCTGGGCGCTCTCCCCGCTGACGTCGCGCAGCCGGGCGAGGACCGGGCCGGCGGCGGCCAGCAGCCGGTCCTCCCCGGCGGCCGCCGACAGCTCGCCGAGTCGGGGGCCGAGGATGAACCGGCCCTCCACGTCCCGGGCGACCAGCCGGTGCTGTTCGAGTGCGACGGCGAGCCGGTGCGCCGTGGGCCGGGCCAGGCCGGTCACGGCTACGAGTCCGGCCAGGGTGGCCGGACCGGCCTCCAGGGTGCCGAGGATCGAGGTGACCTTGTCGAGCACGCCGACGCCGCTCGTGTTCTCCATGGATGTCTCCGTCTCAGATCCCGTGAGCCGCCCGGGGGCACGCTCACGGAGGCCCCCCGTGGGGAGCCGGGGGGGTGGTCAGCGAGGGCGAGCCGCAGAAGTGGGCCGAGTGCCTGCGCCGGGCACGAGACGGGTACGCGAAAGGTCCGGGACGGGAAGCGCCCGGGGGAAGGACAGCACAGAGAGCACCGTGTCTCCTCATCTTTCCCGCGCCACATTGGCGACAGGCCGGAGTTGGCACTGATCCCGCACGGCACGGCGCGTACTTCGGACGCCGGGTCGAACGGGGAGCTGCCGGGGCTTCGTAGGGCCGGTCCCTCCACCCCTCTGGATGATTCGCGAAGAACGATACAAGACTCCCCCTCCCACCTGCCAAGCCCCTGGTGCCTGAGCTGCGGTCGGACGGGACCGACGGGGCCGACGGCGGCCCGGCACTGTCGGCGCGGTGTCCTACAGTCGGGCCGTATGACGACCCTGATCACCGAGGGCGGCCCGGTCGCGGCCGACGCGACGGTCACGCGCACCGGCGGCGTCCCGCTCGCCCCGCCCGGCACCGCCTGGCCGTCCTGTGCCGATTGCGGCGGCCCGCTGCAGTTCCTCGCGCAGATCGTGCTGGACGGGTCCGGCGCCGCCGTCGCCGGAAGTCCGGGGCCACAGGACCGGGTGCTGGTGCTGTTCGCCTGCCAGAACCGTCCGGGTGTCTGTCAGGACTGGGAGGCCCGCTCGGGTGCCAACCTCGCGCTGATCCTCCCGGCCCGGGGACTGGCGCCGATCCCCCTTCCGGTGCCGGCCGACCTCGACGAGGACGAGGACGACGACGAGGACGACCTCGACGCCCCGGACGAGGACGAGTTCGAGGAGGAGGTCCTGCTCCTCGGCGCCACCCGCGCCGCCGAACCCCAACTCCTGCCGGAGGCCCAGGACTTCGACAGTGCCCGCGCCGCCTGGGCGGCACGGACCGGCCGCCCCCGGAACCACGTCCTCGGGCAGCTCAACGGCACACCGGCCTGGCTCCAGTACGACCAGACACCGACCTGCGCGAGCTGCGCGGAGCCGATGCGGCTCGCCGTCCAGTTCCAGGAGGGGCCCGATCCCCTCACCGCCATGAACTTCGGCAGCGGCCGGGCCTACGCCTTCGTCTGCTCCCCCTGCACCGACGCGGTGTTCCTCTGGCAGTGCTGAACCCCGAGCACATCGGTGAGGTGCCGGGCAGCTCGAACGGGCGAACCCGTGGTCGGACCGGACGCCCGCAGTGTGGGCCGGACACCACCGGGGCCGCTGAGGGCCCGCGCGGGTACCGCCGGGGTACTCGACCCCGGCCCCGGCTGGCTCGCTCCTCCGGCGGGCTCACTCCGCCAGGACGGTGGCGATGCGGCGGATCAGCTCGCGGCTGCGCGCCCGGTCGGCGACGTCCACGACCGTCAGCACCTCCGGGTTCGCGGCCGCCCACAGCATCGCGACATGGACGAGCAGGGCGAACAGGACCTCGGGCTCGAACCGGGTCGACACCCGGCCGTCGGCCTGCCCCCGGGCGATGTCGGCGCTGCGCCTGCGCACCTCGGCGACCGCGAGCTCGTTGAAGGCGTCGCCGTGCTCCAGCCGCTGCCAGGTGATGATCCGGGGCATGTCCGGGTGCTCGGCGTAGAGGTCGGCCAGAGCGGCCGCGAACCCGGGCAGGTCGTCCACGTCGAGCGGCACGCTCACCACGATCTGCTCGACCATCTCGTTCCAGACCGCGTCGAACAGCCCGGCCTTGTTCCCGAAGTAGTGGTAGATCTGCGCCTTGTTGCTCCGCGCGGCGGCGGCGATGCGGTCGACGCGCGCGCCGTTCAGCCCGTGCGCGGCGAACTCGGCCCGGCCGGCCGCGACGAGTCTCCGCTTGGTGGCTTCGGCGTCGCGCTCCATGCACCCTTCTCCTAACTAACCGTTTACTTGACAGGTTCACCAGGGCCACACTGTAATCAGCCAACCGTCCAGTTGAATACGGCCGCGGTCGCGCGCCTTCGGGGCAGGGGAGGGAACCGGGCGTGGAACCGGGCATGGTGATGGTCGGTCGGGACGGCGAGCGAGCGCGGCTGTCCGCCTTCTTCCGGGCCCCCGACGGGCAGGCCCTGGTCCTCAGGGGCGAGGCGGGCGTCGGCAAGAGCACCCTGCTCGACCTGGCGGCGCGGCTCGCGGCCGAGGACGGACACCTGGTCGTCCGCGCCACCGGGGTCGAGGCGGAGAGCGGGCTCCCGCACTCCGGGCTGCACCAACTGCTCTACCCGCTGCTCCCGGACGCCGGCCGAAACTCGGCCGCCCCCTCCGACCACCGGCCCGAGGTCCACCGGCTGAGCGCCACCACCCGCGCCGCCTTCGACGCGGCCTTCGGCCGGTCCGACGGTCCGCCACCACCGGTCATGGCGCTCGGCATCGCCGTACTCGACCTGCTCTCCTGGACGACGGCGAAGGGCCGCCCGCTGCTGCTCGTCCTCGACGACGGCCAGTGGCTGGACGGGGCCAGCGCCGCGGTGTGCGGATTCGTCGGCCGCCGACTGGCCGGCCGCCCCGGCGTCAAGCTCCTGGTCGCCGTCCGCGCCGACACCGCCTCGCCGTTCGACTCCGCGGCACTGCCGGAGGCGCCGATCGGCGCCCTCGCCGACGCGGACGCCACCCGCCTGCTGGACCTGCACCACCCGCAACTCGGCCGACAGGTCCGCGGGCTCGTCCTGGAACAGGCCGGCGGAAACCCGCTCGCTCTGCTGGAACTGCCCGCCCACCTCGCCTCCGGCGCCGGCGACCGGGCCGGCCAGTACCTCCTCGGCCTGCACGGCGTACCGCTCCCCCGGCGGATCCAGGAGATCTACGCCGCCCGCCTCGCCCGCCTCGGCGACACCGTCCGCGCGGAACTGCTCCGGGGCGCCCTCGACGGAGCGGCGGCCCGGCCCGGCGACGGCCCGGCACCGATCGCGCGCTACCGCATGCGCGAGGTCGACGAGGCCGTCGCCTGCGGCCTGCTGGTCGTCGAACCGGTCACCGGCGAGCCCGCGTTCCGGCACCCGCTGGTGCGGTCGAGCATCGTCCAGCTCGCCACACCGGACCAACGCCGCTCCGCCCACCGGGTGTTGGCGCAGCTGCACCGGGAGTACCCGGAACGGCGTGCCATCCATCTCGCGGCCGCCACCGTCGACCCCGAGGAGGGCGTGGCCGCCGATCTGGAGGCCGCCGCCCGGTCGGCCACCCGGCGCGGCGGCGCGCGAATGGCCGTCTCCTGGCTGACCCGCGCCGCAGAACTGAGCGAGACCCGGGTCGACCGCTCCCGGCGGCTCGGCGAGGCGGCGTACGTCGCCGGGCAGGCGGACCACCTCGGCCGGGCACGCAGCCTCGCGCTGGCCGCCGCCCCCGGCACGGACGAAAGCCCCGCCGCCGTCCTCGCCGACTCCTACCTGGCGCTGTACCGGGACGGCGAGGTGAGGGCCACCCATCGCCGGATCGTCGCGGCCGTCGAGCGGCTCCGGGACTCCCCCGGCCGCCGCCCCGACCACCTCGACCAAGGCCCCGACCAGCCCGACCAAGGCCCCGATCGGCCCGACGAGGTGCTCGACCGGCTCGTCAGCCTCCTGCTCGCCGTCAGCCAGTACGCGGGAGACCGCGCCACCTGGCAGCGCACCCACGAGCTCCTCGCCACCCTCGGCGAGCTCGCCACCGAACGCGCGTGGATGTACGGCAGCACCTGGAGCGACGTCGTCCGGCACGGCGCCGGCTGGTCCCGGCGGGTGGAGCGGGCCTCGGCGAGCCTGGAGGACCAGGACCCGTGGGACGTCACCCGCCTCGCCGTTTCGGCCTACCACCTCGATGTCCTGGGCCCGCTGCGCCCGTACCTGGAGCGCGTCGTGGACCGCGAGCTCGACACGGGCGCCATGTCCAGCGGCATCGTCATGCTGCACCTGGTCCTGCTCGACCAGCTGGCGCTCGGCCAGTGGGACGCCGCCGAACGCACCGGACACCGCGCGCTCGCCCTGGCCACCGAACGCGGCCACGGCCTCTTCGCCCACCAGACCCGGGCCTACCTCGCCCAACTCGCCGCCGTGCGCGGCCGGACGGCGGAGGCCCGCGAGCTGCAGGCCACCGTCGACGCGTGGGCCCGGCCGCGCGGCATCGGATTCCTGACCCAGATCGCCGACGCCGTCGGCGCCACCGCCGCACTCAGCGCCGGCGACTACGAGACCGCGTTCCTCCACGCCATCGGCATCACGGCACCGGGGGCGTTCCGGCCCTACGCCTACCAGGCCTCGCGGACCCTGCTCGACCTCGTCGAGGCCGCCCTGCACACCGGCCGCGCCGAACACGCCCGGGCCCACGCGCTGGCCGCGAGGGACACCGGCCTGCCCGACCTCTCCCCCCGACTGGCCCTGATCACCCACGGCGCGCTGGCCATGACCGCCGAGGACGACACCGAGGCCGCGGCCCACTACGCCCGCGCCCAGTCCCACCCGGCTGCCGAGCGTTTCCCGTTCGAACTGGCCCGGATCCGGCTCGCCCACGGCATCGCCGTCCGCCGCCTCCACGGCGCCGCGGCCGCCCGCCTCCCGCTCACCCAGGCCGCCCATGCCTTCGACCGCCTCGACGCCCCCGCCTGGGCCGCCCGCGCCCGCGCCGAACTCCGGGCCGCCGGCGTCGCACCCCACACCCCCGCCCCCGACCCACTACCGCTGACCTGGCAGGAACGCCGCGTCGCCGAACTCGCCGCCGGAGGCCTGACCAACAAGGAGATCGGTGAACAGATGCGCCTCTCCCCCCGCACCGTCAGCGCCCACCTCTACCGCGCCTTCCCCAAACTGGGCATCACCACCCGCGCCGCCCTCCGCGACGCCCTGACCCGCGTCTCGCAACCGGCCCCGGCCCCGGCGCCCTGAGCAGCCCTTCCCGTGACCTCTCCGGCCGACTCCGGTCGGCTCGGACCGGTACTTCGCGGCGTTCGCAGTCACCTGGCAGGTCAGGGACATCAGCTCGCAGCGGCGGCGGCCACCGGTCCGGTCAGCCGAGTTCCTCGGCGAGGCCGACGACGATGCCCTCGGGGCCGCGGACGTAGCAGAGCCGGTAGACGTTCTCGTACTGGACGATCTCGCCGACGAGTTCGCCGCCGCGGGTGCGCAGCCGGGCGACGACGTCCTCGATGTCGTCGACGGCGAACATGACGCGGCGCAGGCCGAGCGTGTTCGCCGGGGCGTCCTTCGGTTCGGGGGCGATCGCCTTCGGCCGGTGGAACCGCGCCAGCTCCACCCGGCCGGGACCGTTCGGGACCCGCAGCATCGCGACGTCCTGGCGGACGTCCTGGAGGCCGATGACCCGCTCCGCCCCGGGCCAGTCCAGCGGCCCCGATCCCTCCAGTTCCATCCCTAGCTCGACGAAGAACGCGACGACGGCGTCGAGGTCCTCGACGACGATGAGGACGTTGTCCATGCGCCGGATCGCCATGCGGGGCCTCCTGGGTGCGGTGGGGAGCAGCGCTGCAGTCACGGTAACCGCCGGGTGGCCGCGGCCCCGGTCCGGCCACCCGTTCGGATGCACCGTGCGCCCGGCTGGGGGCGCGGAAGTCGGGGGCACACCCGAGGCTGGAGTGGGCTTCGGCCCCAACGGTTTCCGTCATGGCTCGACATCGACGCAGGAGGACATCATGACGACCAAGGCCAGCATCGTCTTCGCCCACGGCCTCTGGGCCGACGGCTCGTGCTTCAACAGGCTCGTCCCCACGCTCCAGGCCGAGGGCCACACGGTGGCGTGCTCGCAGCACGGCCTCGACTCGCTGGAAGGCGACGTCGCGTGCGTCACCCGCTCCATCGACCACGTGCCCGGCCCGGTGGTGCTCGTCGGGCATTCCTACGGCGGCACCCTGATCACCAAGGCCGGCGTCCACGACCGCGTGGGCGCGCTGGTCTACATCGCCGCGCTCGCCCCCGACGAGGACGAGACCTCGCAGGACCAGCAGAGCAAGTTCCCCAGCACACCCGTCTTCGAGCGCCTCGACATCTCCGGCGGCCGCATCTGGCTCACCGAGGCGGGCATCGGCGACTTCTGCGGCGATCTGCCGGAGGAGGAGCAGAAGCTCGTCCTGGCGACGGGCGCGGTGCCCGTCGCGGACCTGTTCAGCCAGCAGGTCCCGGGCACCGCCTGGCGCACGAAGCCCAGTTGGTACATCGTCGCGAACAACGACCGCACCGTGAACCCGGACCTGGAGCGGGCGGCCGCCGAACGCATGGGCGCGAAGACCTACGCCATCGACAGCAGCCATGTGCCGATGCTGTCGCACCCGGACTTCGTGCTCGACGTCATCCGCGACGCGGCGCGGAGCCTGGCGGCGTAGCGCGCGGTCACCCGGACCGCCGGGGCCGTACGGACGACGGCCCCGCCCGCGGATGCGGGAGTCAGCCCGCCCGCACCCTACGCTCCGGTCGGCCGGTCTCCGGGTCGAGGGCGACCACGAACACCTCGCCGCCCCGGGTCGCGAGCCGGATCCGGTCCGGGCCGTCCCACTCCGCCGAGGCCAGCTCGTTGACGGTGGCGTCACCGCTGAAGAACCCGACCGGCCACCGCTGCGCGGTCAGCCCGGAGCCCTCGTCCACGGAGACCCACCACAGCGGATCGATCATCGCGGCGCCCTGGTGGATCACCAGACTGCGGTCCGGCCGGCCCGGCGCCGGCCGTTCCGCGGTCTTCTCCGGCATGTCGCCGAACATCAGCATCACGATGGGTGACGTCACCATCGCGCCGGTGAGGAACAGGGTGATCAGCACTGCCCTGATCGGCACGGAGCGGATCCCGATCAGGATCGCGAGGCTGGTCAGCACCACGATCAGGGCACCGACGGACAGCGGGTGGTAGGAGACCTCGACGACCATCGCCGGCCCTCCGTCATGGCTGGCGAGCATCCCCTCGTACATCAGCGCGACCAGCAGCGCGACCGGCACCAGCAGTCCGAGCGCGACGAGCCGATG
>NZ_JZWY01000193.1:0-14376 GCF_000966955.1 Streptomyces sp. NRRL S-495 | reverse complement strand
CCGATGCCTGCCGCGTGACCAGCGGCGCCGGGCCGGGGGCGCAGGCTCCTGCGGCACCGCCTCCGGCTGACGGTCCGGCGCCGGCTCCTCAGCCGGCCGCCCGCCGTGCTCGTCCGCTGTCCCGCTTTCGCGGACCGTTCCGTCATCGTCCACTGTCCCGCCCCCGGTCATGACACCCCTGTCGCATCGGTCGATCCCCACGGGGAGGCTATCGGGCAGCGGGTGCCGGGGTCAGTCGGGGGCGAACGGCCCCTCGTCGAGGAAGCGGCGAAGGAGGCGGGCGAAGGTCCGGGCCTCCGCCGGCGGCCAGCCGGCGAGGGAGGTCTCGATGTCGGCGGCCAGTCGTCGGCGGGTCACGGCGACGACGTCCTGGCCGTCGTCGGTGAGCGCGAGCAGGGTCGCGCGGCCGTCGGCCGGGTCGGGGCGGCGTTCGAGCAGGCCGGTGCGTTCCAGGCGGTCGGCGCGGCGGGTGACGGTGGTGCGGTCGAGCCCGATCTCGCGGCCGAGGTCGGCGGCGCTGAGCGGGCCGGTGCGGGCGAGGCCGCTGAGGACCGGGTAGGTGAGGTCGTCGACCCCCTCGCCCAGTCCCTCGGTCAGCCGGGCGTGGAGGTTGGTGCGGGTGCTGCGCCGGAGGAGCAGCCCGAGGGCCTCGGCGATGTCCTGTCCTGTCGTATCGGTCACCCCTGAAGATTAGCGTGCGCGGGGCACGCTTCCCCTGCTACAGTCATAAGCGTGCTTCAGACACGCATTGGATGTCGCAAGGGCACCCGTCACCCCACCGGAGGAACCCATGAACCGCACCGCCGCCGCCACCACCACCACGCGCACCGACATCCGCGCCGCCCTCACCGACCTCCTCCTCACCCCGGGCCTCGACCTCGACGAGGCCGCCGACCGGCACTTCGCCCCCGACTACCGCCAGCGCACCGACGGCAGCTGGGCGGACCGCACCGAGTTCCTCGCCCACATCGCCCACCTGCGCACCGTCGTCGCCGGCGGATCGGTCGCGGTGCACGACGAGCTCGCCGACGGCGACCGCTACGCCGACCGGCACACCATGGAGGTCGTCAAGACCGACGGCTCCACCGTCCGGATGGAGGTCTACCTCTTCGCCGAGTTCGCCCCCGACGGCCGCTTCCGCCACATCGAGGAGACCACCCTCATGCTCCAGGGCAGCGACGCCGACCGGAACCTCGGCAGCGCCCGCTGAACCGACCCGGGCCGGGCCCGGGTCGGTTGTCGCCGCCTCAGCGGCCCGGAGCCACCGGAGGCCCGGACGGCACGGAGGTCGCCGTCCCCGGCGCGGGGCCCCGCGCCGGACCCCGCCGGTCGGCGTGGACCGCCCAGAGCACCGAGACCAGGGGCACCGCGACCACCGCGCCGATGACCCCCGCCGCGATGCTGCCGGCGAGCACCGAGACGGCGACCACCACCGGGTGCAGACTGACCGCCCTGCTCATCACCAGCGGGTGGAGCAGATGGCCCTCGATCTGGCCGATCACCACGATCAGCAGCAGCACCACGACCGCGATCACCGGCCCCCGGGCGGCCAGTGCCACCACGGAGGCGACCAGCATCGCGATCGGCGAGCCGACCAGCGGGACGAAGGACGCGAAGAACTCCAGCACGGTCAACGGCAGGGCCAGCGGCACGCCCAGGAAGTACAGGGCGATGCCGACCATCACCGCGTTGGTCGCGGCGACGACGAAGATGCCCCGGGTGTAGCCGGCGAAGGTCCGCCAGGCCACCTGGCCGCCCCGGTCGAGGTGCTCCCCGGCGGCGGCCGGGAACTGGGCGGCGGTCCACCGCCACATCCGGTCCCCGGAGTGCAGGAAGAACACCGACATGAAGACCGCGAGCGCGGCGCCGGTCCCCACCTCGACCAGCCGCCCGGCACCGCTGAGGGCCGTGCTGATCAGCGTCGAGCGGTGCTCGGAGACGAAGTCGGCGACCTTCCGCTGGAGGTCGTCGAAGGTCTCGGGCGCGAGGTGGAGCGGCGCGCCCTCCAGCGCCTTCTCCAGCCGGTCCAGACCGCCCTGGAAGTCCCGGCTCAGGCGGTCCACGTCGTTCGCCACGGTCTCGCCGATCAGGGCGAGCAGGCCGGCCGGCACCAGGATCGCGGTTGCCAGGCCGATCAGCACGGCGAGCGGGCGGGGGACGACCCGGTCGGCCAGATCGACCAGCGGCCGGACCACCGAGGTGATCACCAGCGCGAGGAAGCCGGCCAGCGTGATCAGGTGGAACCGCCCCAGCACCGTCAGCACCAGGTACGCGGCCACCGCGACGGCGAGCAGCCGCCAGGCGTAGTCGGAGAGCCGGCGCAGCACGGGGCCCGCACCGGTCGCGGTGGGGCCCGGACTCCGGGGGTCCGGGCGCCGCGGGCCGGGCCGCCTCACCGGCATGCCGCACCGCCGCCGGGCGCGGAGCGCCGTCCGGGGAATCCTCCGGTACTGCTGGGGTGCGAGAGCGGCATGAACCCTGGATAGCGGGTGGAACGGCCCCACGGGGTGTTCCCGCGCCGACGGGCACCCGCCCGGCCGACGCCCAGCTGTTCGCCGGTCCCCCGGGGCTGGCGGCACGACCGGCCGCACCGAACGACACCGAACACCCTTTCCCCCCACAACACCCCGACTACGCTTGCCCGGACAGGACAGTGTTCGAACGAGGGGGGACCACCATGCCGTACGCGATCGGTGCCAGGGTGAAGCTGACCAGGGACGTTCCGGTCACCGCCGACGGCAGGGCCGCCGGAATCGGCGCCCCCGGCCCCCTCTCCCTCGCCACCGGCCTGACCGGCACCGTCACCGGCGCCGCCCAGGACTCCGCCGGCGCCTCCGACGCCCTCCGCGCGAGTTTCGACGAACAACTCCGCGGCGCCCGCCTGGACAGCTTCGCGGCCGGTCTGATCGACGATCTCCGCCAGCGCGTCATCGCCGCCGGAGCCCCCGGCACCGGCACCGGCACCCGAACCAGCTACCGGGTCCGCTTCGACAACGGCTTCATCCTCGACGGCCTCGACGAATCCGCCCTGACCCCGGCCTGACCACCCGCCCGCCGCCATCCGACGGCGACCGGGCGGCGCCGACGGTGCGACCGGGCCACGGTCCGGCCCGGGACGGAGCCACCGTCGGCGCCGCGGCCGCTCAGTGGACGCCGGGAGGGTTGGGGAAGTTGTTGAGCTGCAGCAGGTTCCAGCTCTGGTTCCCCGTGTTCCACGCCTCGTCGCTGGAGATGCAGTCCCACTGCTGCAACCGGGCCTGCTGGACCGGCGTGCCGTTCGAGGCCGTCGCGTCGAGGCACCTGCCGGTGGCCCGGTTCTTCAGGATCATGGTCGTGGGGAAGCACATACAGGTGTGCCCCACCCAGGCGGTGGTCCATTCGGCCGGCGCGTAGCCGGCGTCGCAGTACGGGTACTGGAGGATGCCGGTGCCGTTGATGTAGGACCCCGAACGCCAGTCGAGCATGAGGCACTGGCCGGAGTGCCTGGCCTTGATCCGGAAGTACCCGTTCCCGCTGTCGAGCAGCTCGTACTCCTGGGACGCACTGGCGTTGTTCGGCCACAGGAAGACCCCGGTGTACGGGTCGGCCGACGCCCACATGACGTCGGCACGCAGCCCGGTCCGGACGTTCACCAGCTCGTACCGGGTGGGTTCGGCCGCCTGCGCGGGCGTGGAGGCGAATGCCGCGAGGACGGCGAACGCCAGGGCCGCCACCAAGGCCGCCGGAGTGAGTCGAGCCGGCCTCCCGGAACCGTCGGTCCGTCGGGGACGGTGCATCCGCATGCTGTTCTCCTTCGTGGGTCTCAACTGGCTGGCGATCGTGGCCGGTTCGCCGGATCCGACCGCCACGGGCCGGACGCGCCCACCCTGCCGTGACGGCCTGGGTGCCGACCTTGCGGGCACCTTGCGGGCACCTTGTCGAGCCAGCCAGCATGGGTGGTGGGGATGATTCGCCTGGGCTGTCGACCGCACGGGGGTACATGTGGACGTCCGGCTGTTGGGCGAGGTCGAGGTCTACTCGGCGGGTCGACCGCTCGACGTAGGGACGCCGCAACAACAGGTGGTCCTCGCCGTACTGGTCGTCAACGCCCGAAGACCGGTCGCGATGGAGGCACTCGTCGACCGGGTCTGGGGCTACGACCCGCCTGCCGACCCCCGGCCCGCGCTGTACGCCCATCTCAGCAGGATCCGCGGGCTGCTGAGGCAGACCACCGCGCCCGACGGCGGGGCGGCGGGGCGGGTGGAGCGCCGGCAGGCCGGCTATGTGCTGGAGATCGACCCCGAGCTGGTGGATCTCCACCGGTTCCGTCGACTCGTCGAGCAGGACGACGACCGGCCGGGTGACGACGAGGCCAGGGCCACGGCGCTCGCCGAGGCCCTGGACCTGTGGCGGGGAGAGCCCCTGGCCGGCCTTCCGGGCGAATGGGCCGCACAGGTCCGGGCGAGCTGGCACCAGCGGCGGTTGGACGCCCTGGTCCGGTGGGCGCAGGCGGAGTTCCGGCTCGGCCGCCCCTCCGCGGTGATCTCCGCCGTGCCCGATCTCACCACCGAATATCCGCTGGCCGAGCCCCTGGAATGCGTGCTGATCCGGTCGTTGCACGCGGCCGGGCGGGGTGCGGAGGCCCTGGACCGGTACGGCGTGGTCCGGCGACGGCTGGCCGAAGAACTGGGCACCGGGCCCGGTGAGGAGCTCCGGACCCTGTACCGGACCGTGCTGGCCGGGGACCGACCCCCGCCCGGGCCTCCCCCGGTGACCCACCACCGGCCCGATCCGGCTCCCACGACCGACGGCGCGTCCGTCATCCGCGCGTCCGTCGTAGCGTCCGTCGGCGCGCCGCCCCGCACCGGCGACACGATCCGTCGACGCGCGCTGTTGGCCACCCTGGCCGCGGTGGTCCTGCCCGTGGCGACGACCTCGGCCTACGCCCTCCGACGGGACGGGTGCGACCGGGAACACGGCGACGGCCCGCCCGCCGTGTCGGTCGAGCGCGCGTGGGAACTCTTCGCCACCGCCGAGGCATTCGACCAGGAGGGGAAGGCCCATGAGGCACGGGCGGCCGTCGTGGCCGCGGTGTGGGTGTCGGAGGAGCTCATCGAGCTGGCCCCGGACCGCACCGCACCGGCTCTCGCACCCGCCGTCCTGCGGACCCTGGGCAGGGCCGGAGTGGACTTCGGCATCTCCCGATCCGCCCTTCTCGGCCGGCTCGGCGATCCGGTCCGCACGCCCTATCCGGCGATCTCCCAGGCGATCCTGCTGCGGGGATGGCGGTTCACCGCACCGGTCTTCCTCGACGCCGTCGTCCGGAACTACGAGCGCACGCCCGGACCGACCTCGCCCCGCAACCTCGCCGACGTGCACACCGACACCCTGAAGGCGGCGGTCCTGGAGAGCACGAGGACACGCCACGGCACACGGATCACGGAGTTCGACCAACTCCTTGCGCCCAGAACACCCTGAACACCCTGAATGCCAGGAACGCCCCGAACACCCGGACACCCGCACCCGGCTGCGACGCGCCGTGGTGGTGTCACTCGATGAGGTGACAGTGGACGTCGGGCCTGGCCATCGTGGGGGCGGGATTCCTAGGCTTGGCATGCCTGCTTCCTGACTGCTCGCCAGATCGACGCGTCCGGGGGGACGACCATGTCCGATCACGCATCCGAGCCCGCCACCACCGTCGGCCACCCGCCATCAGCCGTTCCGGCGGGGGCAGTTGGCGCCCCGAGCCCGGCTGCTCCCCCGGCTTCGGCGGACCCTTCGCCCGTGCTGGCGCCGGCCTCGCGGCACATTCCCAAGGCCACCCTGGTGGCGCTGGACATCACGCTGCCGTCCGGGGGCCAGGCGTTGCTCAAGCACAGCTTCGCCCATCAACTGGCGCTGCGTCCGGGCGAGGTGGAGGCCGCCGCGCGGGCCGCCGGCCAGCCGGCCGGGGCGCCGCTCGTCCGGCTGCTCGCCGGCTACGAGGAGGGCGCGGCGGAAACTCCGGGGCCGGCGCCGTTCGCCGGGGTGCCGGTCGACGAACTCGTCGCGTTCGGCCTCGCGGTCGCGCAACTGCGGCGCACCGGGAGCGGCGTGGACGCCGGGGAGACCGGGGACGCGCACGCCGACCGGGCCCTGGTCGCCGTCCAGAGCCTCGTGTTCAACACCCGCTCCAGCCGGCTGAGCATGCTCAACCTGGAGCGGCTGGAGATGGCGCCGGCCGGCATCCAGCGCGGTGAGCTGATCGCCACCATCCCGCTGGCCCCGCTGGAGGAGACGGCCGTCACCCACAAGGAATGGTCGGTCACCTCGCGGGAGTTCACCTCCATCGTGACGGACTCGCTGGAGAGCTACAGCGAGACGGGAGTCACCGACAACACCGAGCTCTCCCAGTCCACCGCCAGCCAGCAGCAGCACTCCAACCAGTTCAACATCACCGGTACCGTGTCCGGCGGCATTCCGGTGATCAACGGCTCGGCCTCGTCCGGGTTCACCGCCCAGGACAGCTCCTCCACCTCCGCGTCGGAGAGCCGCAAGCACGCCTCGGGGCTGACCCAGAAGGCGTCCTCGCGGGCCAAGCAGGAGCACAAGGTCACCATCTCCACGCTGACCGTCACCGGCACCGAGGAGACCACCACCCGGACGGTGAAGAACCCGAGCCAGACGCAGGCGGTCCGGATCGACTACTTCAGCCTGCTGCGCACCTGGCGGGTCCGGCTCTACCGGTACGGCCTGCGGGCGGCCTACGACATCGTGGTCCCGGAGCCCTCCGCCGCGATCCGCAAGGACTACGTCGAGCTGGCCGCGCTGCGGGCCGCCCTCGGTCCCTTCGTCTTCAACCTGCCGCACGACGACATCACCGACGACGTCCGCCCGGCGGACCAGGCGCCCGGATTTCCGCCGAACCGCAAGCACTACCGCTACCTCGGCGACCTGTACGGCGTGCAGGTGCCGGACCCGCCCGAGGCCACCAAGGAGATCTTCCCCAACGACACCGTGCCGGCCGGCGGTGGCTGGCACTTCTACCCGATGCGCTTCCGGATCGAGGACGGCTACGCCGTCTCCGCCGTGACGGCCGAGTTCCACCTCGGCATGCTCAGCGGCAACCCTCGGATGCACTACGGCGTGGAGGGCAGCGGCTTCGAGAAGGACTCCGGGGATCCCCTGCACGACGCCGTGGTGCTCAGCGACCCGCCGTACAACGCCTTCAAGGGCCGCACCGGCGAGCAGAACGTGCTGATCTTCCTCCATGACGTCGGGCCCGCCTGGGTGGGCCTGAAGGTCACCACCGCCCGCACGCCCGAGCTGTTCTCCCGCTGGCAGTCCCAGGTGTGGAACATGCTGCACGACGCCGCGCAGACCAGGTACCTCGCCGAACAGCAGGACATCGCCAACCGGATCGCCGTCCTGGAGGACCGCCTCGCCGGGGTGGACACCCTCACCCTGCGGCGCGAGGAGAACGACGAGATCATGAAGTGCGTACTCCGCCATCTCCTGGGCACCGAGTACGAGTTCATGGCCCCCGGCGCGGTGGACGCGCTCCGCGCGGCGGGCGTGGACACCACGCACGGCGCCGGGTTCGCACCGGGGGCGCTCAATCCGCCGGACGGCGCCTGGGCCAGACTGAGGCGTCACGAGGACCTGGTCCGGTTCGTCAACCAGGCCGTGGAGTGGGAGAACGTGGTGACCTTCCTCTACTCCTACTTCTGGGACGCCCCCGACTCCTGGGACTTCATCCGCCACATCCGCCACCCCGACCCCACCCGGCAGGCCTTTCTGCGGGCCGGCGGCGCGCGCATCGTGCTGACCATCCGCAAGGGCTGGGAGGACGCCTGGGTGCGTTTCTGCGAGGGCGGCTTCAAGGACGCTGACATCCCCGCCGACCACCCGTACCTGACCGTCGCCCAGGAGATCGCCGCCTACGACGACCGCTACTACCCCGGCATCCCGCCGGCCAACCCGGGTCGTGGCAGTGTCCGGATCGAGGACACCGTGAGCACCGAGTGCTCGGCCGTCATCGGACCCAACCCGGTCAACCCCGCGCTGCCGGTGACCATCCCGGTCACCTCCAGCCGGGGCTTCACCCCCGGCGCGCCGGTCGTGATCGACTCCACCCGCCACCGCGACCTCCAGGAGACCTGCACGGTCGTGGCGGTTCCCGACCCCGGCCGGCTGACCCTCGACCGGCTGCTGCACCGGCACGACGGCACCGTGACGCCGGTTCCCGTCGTCCAGCCCGGGGAGAAGGGCGAGCTGATCGCCGAGTGGAACGAGTACACCCCCTCCTCCGGCACCGACATCCAACTCAACACCAACCTCCCGCAGATGAGCTGAGCCGGCGGAGGCCGCGATGGAAGTCGGGGTCAACTACCCCTGGATGCGCAACGACCCGATCACCATCGGGCCCAACATCCACGAGAAGGGGAAGCCGCATCCGTGGCAGGCGGCCGGCTCCGACCTGGACCGGAACCTGGCCACGCTGCGCGGCCTCGGCGTCACCGTGGTGCGGATGTGGCTGATGGCGCACGGCGTCAACTACGACGGCACCGTGTCCTGTGTCTCCGCCTTCCAGGAGGGCAACCGCTGGCGGTTCGAGCCGCCGAAACGGGTGCACCAGAAGTTCCTCGACGACGTGGAGGAACTTCTGCTGAAGGTCGAGAAGGCCGGTCTGCGGATCGTGCCGGTGCTGCTCGACTACGGCTTCTTCGACAGCCCGGAGGCCTGGTCACTGAAGTACTTCGGCCCCGGTCCTGCCACCCCCACCGACCTCAACTACGGCCGTGGCCGACGGGCCGTCGCCGAGGACCCGAACTGCCGGGCGACGTTCGTCAACGGCACCGTCAAGCCGCTGGTCGCGGCGATCGCGAAGCACCGCAAGGTCGTCCACGCCGTGGATGTCGTCAACGAACCCTACTGGTGCGTCAGTCCGCTCACGGGCGACCTCTTCGGCCCGACCGTCGACCAGGACGCGCTCGTCGCACTCATGAAGGACTGCGTCGCCGCCGTGGAGGCGGTCGGCCTGCCGTCCACCATCGGGCACCGCTACTACCGGGACATCAGCAACGTCTTCGGCAGTGTCAAGGTGACCCGCCCGCAGTTCCACTACTACGCCTCGGTCCCGGGCCTGGACGCCCTGCCGGTGCTCTCCGGTCTGAGCGGCCCGCGCCCGTTCCTCGGCGAGTTCGGCTGCATCACCGGCGCGGAGCTGGACGCCGTGCAGCGGGACGCCGCCGCCCGCGGCGACAAGGTCGTCCTCGACCAGATCGGACCGATGCGCCGGACCCAGAACCTCTGGCCGGTTCTCCAGCAGTCCCGCAAGACCCAGGCACCGAACGCCATCCTCACCGAACGCCTGGACTGGCTCGCCGACTTCGGCTACGAACTGGCACTGGTCTGGCCCAATGCCATCCTCCCCGACCCCGGCCGCGAGGATCTCAAGTTCGACGCCCTGCGGCGCGGCCAGATCGCGGAGTTCACCCGCCGCCGCCCAGGCTGAGTCCACTCCCGTCGTTGTTCGTGCCGCGCGTTGTTCGTGCCGTGCGTTGTTCGTGCCGTGCGTTGTTGCTGCCCCCGCCCCTGGACGGAGGGGCGGGGGCAGCAACAACGCACGGGTCGCGGTCGCGACTAACCGAGGCCGCGGGCGTCCTGCTTCAGCGCGGTGTCCACGGTCAGCGCGGTCGCCACCACGAGGCTGAGCAGCGGCTCGGCGAGCGGGCGGTGGATCTGGAGCACGTAGTTGTCGGCCGTGGTGAACATCGTCTTCGCCAGGCCTTCCCAGGTCTTGGTGATCCGGGCGATCTCGGTGTCCGTCGCGTCGACGATGGAGAAGTTCCAGGCCCGCCAGTTCTCGGCCTTGACGGCGCCGACCTTCTGCCCGCCGACCTCCAGCGCGAAGTTGATCTTCCCGATGGCGTTCTGCTGAACGATCTGGCCGACCTCCTGACCGTTCGGGAGCTGCACGATCACCCGCGACTTGATGAACTTCGCCGGGCGGGTCAGCAGCAGCACCGGGGTGCCGAGCGCGTCCCGGATCTCCAGCTTGTGGGTCAGGTACTGGTCGAGGGAGGTGAGCAGCCGTATCGCCTTGCGCAGAGCGCCCTGACCGACCTGGACCACCGAGCCCAGCGTGGCGCCCTGCTGGTCGAAGACGGCGTACTCGTTGGTGAGCTCGATCAGCTTGGCCTTCTGGTTCACCACCAGGACCGGCTCGGAGAAGAGGGTGCCGCCGCCACCGGAGACCGGTCCGACGCCCGCCTGCTGCTGCACCTGGCGCTGCACCTTGGCGGAGTCGCCGGCCGGAGCGGCCGGCTGCCCGGGGAAGCCGGGAGTGTTCGTGTTCTGGGACATGGCGGGCAGGCTAGGCCCAAACCCGCCCGGCCAGCTATTTCGTTCGACCGGCCCCGGTTCGTCCGGAGCTCCGGATTGTGCCCGTGACCTGCGGATTCGGCCGCTTCGAGCGCCAGTTGGCCACCACCCGACGGGGGCGGTGTGGCCGATGTCACACCTGGGGTACCGGCGCCGAGACCGGCCGGGGCCTCAACCGTCGCGTCCGTCGGGCCCGGTGGGCGGCGATCAGGTCGTCGGACCGGGCGCACCTTGACGAGGGATTTCCGGCGGAGGCCGAATCCTTTTCCCGGCCGGTGGCTCTTATGAGCGGGTCCGGCAGCTGTGGACACCCGTCCGCACGCCGCCCCTGTTTCCCGCCGTTGCCCGACCGCCGAGAGGCCCCTGATGAACCTTTCCCCTTCCTCCTTCGCGCCCCGAGGAGTGCTGCTGGTGCACGGCGCGTGGCACACCGGCCATGCCTGGGACGGCGTCGCCGCCGGGCTGCGGGCCCGCGGTGTCGCCGTGGCCGTCGCCGAGTTGCACCGCGGGTCGCTGGCCGCCGACACCGCCGCGGCCGAGACCGCGCTGGACCAGTTGCCCGAGGGCGGCCCCGCCGTCGTGTGCGGCCACTCCTACGGCGGCGCCGTCATCACGGGCCTTCCGCCGCACAGGATCGACCACCTCGTGTACCTGGCCGCGATGATGCCCGACCGCGGCGAGACCGCCCTCGGCCTGCTCGCCGGCGCACCGCCCACCGACCTGCGGTCCAGCATGGTCGGTGACCCCGCCGGCACCACCACGATCGCCCCGGAGGCTGCGGGTCGACTGTTCCACGCCCAACTCGGCGCCGAGGCACGCGCCCGCCACACCGCCCGGCTCGTCCCCCAGACCATGGCCCCGGGCCACCAGCCGACGACCGACGCCGCCTGGCACCACCGCCCCAGCACCTACGTCGTCTGCACCGAGGACCGCGTCATGCACCCTGACCTGCAAGGCCGGTTCGCCTCCCGCGCAACTCGTGCGATCACCTGGCACAGCGACCACGGAGCCTTCGCCTCGCACCAGGACGAGACCGTCGACCTGCTCCACCGCCTGGCCACCGCAGGCCGGCCCGCCCCGGCCCCTTAGGAGGCGTCGGGACCGCGGTGTTCACAACTTGATCCGATCGTGTTGCATGACTACCTGTCAGTTCGCTTCTGGCGTAGCGTTTTAGCCATGGGGCGGGAGGATCCTTGGCTGGCGCGCATCGAGGACATCCAGGGGCGCGTGCACGGCGCCGGGACGATGCTCGACGGCGAGTACGTGCTGACATGTGCGCATGTGGTCGAGGAGGCCATCTGCGCCGGGCGCGGAGCCGATCGCGAGGTCCGGGTCCGCATCGCCGGACGTCCCGACGATGCCTACCCGGCGACCGTGGTCGAGAGCTGCTGGCAGCCGCCGCTACCGGACCAGCGCGGGGATGTGGCGATCCTCGCCCTGCGGTCCGTGGTGCCGGGCGCGCCGCGCGCGAGGATCCGGCGGACCTGGCAGCACGACGAGATCGTGCGGATCTTCGGCTTTCCGGCTGGAACCGACAACGGCCAGCTGGTCAGCGCGAGGATCGCCTCGTACGACTTCACCGGGGAGCGGGTACAGCTCGACGCGGTACTGGAGCCGCGCGTGGACCATGGGTTCAGCGGTGCGGCGGCACTCGCCGCGGGCGGTGAGATCCTCGGCGTGATCGCGGTTGTCCGGGCACCACTCGCCGAGAGCAGCTGGATGATCGCGGTCCGGACGCTGTACAAGTACGCGAGCGCGGTGCTCGACGGGCATCTGACGAACCGGCCCTCACGGGTACTACCGGGCGACTGGCCGTCGCTGCAGGTCCCGGAGGTCCTGGACGACCCGGTGCAGCTCGCGCTGACCCGGCACCTGGTCGGCTGGCTGGCGTCCGGCGGGCCGGGCGGGGTCTGTGCGATCGGCGGTGGCGGCGCGGTCGCGCTGACGTCCCGCCTGGTGGGCCTGACGGTGCCGGGCTACCGTCGGACGGCACCCGACGAAACCGTCAGCGGCGCCCCGCCCGGCACCGTCCCGCAGCTGGGCGAGGTGGACGCCGCCGTCGACGCGACCGGGCGGACGACGGAGCAGGTCGCCCAGCAGCTCGCGGAGAGTCTGAGCCTGCTGACCGACCGCGTCAGCGATGATCTCTCCCACCAGCTGGCGGAGTTGGGCTCGCCGATCGTTGTCGTGGTGAACGCGGTCGACCTGGCGGCCGACCCCGCCGAACTGTACTACCGGCTGCTGGAGCCGATCGCCGCGCGGGCGTCGAGCATCGGCGTGCGCCTGCTGCTGGCCTACCACGGCGACCCTCCGCGCTATGTCCGCAGTGCGGTCGCGGCGAGCCTCGGGCAGCCCGCCGCGACCGTCTCGCCGAGCGGTCGGCACGGCGGAGAGCCGCAGTTCGACGACCGGCTCGGGCGGCTCGACCGCTCGGTCGAGGAGGTCGAGGCGGCCGAGCGCGACGCCCGGGTGTGCCGTGACTACGTAGCGCCGCGGATCCTCGGCGCGCCGCCGCCGCAGGTCGCCGGCGCGGCCGCGCTCGCGGTCCGCCTGCGGGTGCTGCGGGACACCGGCTCGGCCGCCGCCGGATCCGCTCTCCGGGGATGGCTGCTGGGGGAACTCGACGCCTGCGAGAAGGCAGCCGCCCGGTCGCTGGTGCGGGCCCGGCGGTTGAACGCCGAGTGCGCGGCCCTGCTCGCCCGGCGGAACCGGGCCCGGGGGCGGCTGGACGCCTACCGCTCGGAGGCCGCGGCGCGCGGCCTGATCGAGGAACTGGGCGAGTCGTACGAGGCGGCCCGGCGGCTGCTCTACAGCAGCGGATGCGACCTGCCGCTCGCCGAGCTCCGGGTCGAGGAGTACCACCGGGCCGTTCGGCACGAGATCGACAGGAGGCAGGCATGAACCGGTGCAATCGTCCTGGCTGCGGTGGCGAACTCGATGCGACCGGCTACTGCAGGCGCTGCCTGGTTCCGCCGCTGGTGACCGCGCCGAAGGGCGGCGACCGGCCGCCGGCCGGGGAGCGGGCCCCGCGGCGGTCGGTGCCGGTGACCACGAACCGCGGCGCGGTGCCGTCCGCGCGCCCCGCCGAGCTCGTGCAGCCGCCGCGCCCGTTCGGCGACGACCCCTGGTGGGGACTGGGCCTCGTCACGCTGCCGACGATCGCCGGACCGGAGCCGGACCGGGCGGTCCGCGCCGCTCCGCGAATCCCGGAGGAGCGCAGGCTCTGCCCCGATCCCGCCTGCCGCCGCCCCGTGGGCACAGGTCTCGACGGCCAGCCGAGCCTGTTGGAGGGGCGCTGCCCGTACGACGGAACGGCCTACTCGTTCGTGCCTCGACTCAGCCGGGGCGACCTGCTGTCGGACCGCTACCGGGTCGAGGGCTGCATCGGGCACGGCGGCTTCGGCTGGGTCTACCTCGCCCACGACGAGCGCCTGAACAACCGTCCGGTGGCACTCAAGGGCCTGATCGACGCGGAGGACCCCACACGGGTCGAGGCTGCCGCCGAGGAGAAGCGGTTCCTGATCGATCTCAGACACGACGACATCGTCGACATCTACGACTTCGTGACACACGAGCCGACGCGCGGGTCCCGGCACGGCTACCACGGCTACCTCGTGATGGAGTACGTACCCGGCTACTCCCTGGAGCGCCCGGAACTGTTCGGCCGACTGGAGACCGAGCAGGTCATCGGCTACGTCCTGCGCGTGCTCCGGGCGTTCCAGTACCTCCACGACAGCCGGTACCTGTTCTGCGACCTGAAGCCGAGCAACCTGATGGTGTACGGCTCCCGGATCAAGCTGATCGACCTCGGCGCGGTGCGCGAGGCCGGGGCACCGGGCAGCGGGGCGTACTCGGAGGACTACATGGCCCCGGAGCTGATGGCCACCGGGCCCACCGTCGCCACCGACCTCCATACGGTGGGCAGGACCCTGGAGTCGCTGTTCCGGTGGTACACCGACGACCCGGACGGTGCCCGCTTCACCTCGCTGCGCCGGCTCATCAGTCGCGCCACCGATGACGATCCGCAGCTGC
>NZ_JZWY01000192.1:0-2444 GCF_000966955.1 Streptomyces sp. NRRL S-495 | reverse complement strand
CAGCTGCGGTTCGCCTCGGCAGCCGAGATGGCAGGCCAACTGAGCGGCGTGCTGCGCGAGTTGGTCTCCGTCCGGGACGGCATCCAGTACACCGCGCCGTCCCTGCTCTTCGCCCGCTCCACCACGCTGGTCGACCCCGGTCTCGGGGCAGTGCCGCCGCTCGGCCGGTGGACGAGCACCGCGGCGCTGCGGGCGGCGGCCGAGGGCAGCTGCCGTCCGCTCGCCACCGCGCCGCCCGCACCGGTCACGGCAGCGGCCGGGCTGCCCGAGCCGCTGGTCGACGCCCGCGATTCCGCCGCCGGGTTCCTCAGAGCGTCGGTCAGCACCGATCCGGCGGTCGCCCTCTCCCAGCTCACCTCCTATGCCGATCCTGCCCCGGCCTCCGCCCGTGCCTCCTCGCCCGAGGTCGAGCTGCTGCGCTGCCGACTCCATCTGCGGCTCGACGACCTCGCGGCGGCGCGCGCCGCACTGGACCGGGCGAGGGGCCTGTTGCGGCCCGGGTGGCGGCTCAACTGGCACGAAGGGCTGATAGCCCTGGCCGAGCAGCAGTTCGGCGGCGCGGAGAAGATGTTCACCTCCTGCTACCAGATGCTGCCGGGTGAACTCGCGCCGCGGCTCGCGCTGGCACTGTGCGCCGAGTACCGCGCGGCGACCGACAAGGAGCTCGACGCCGCGGCGGCGGCCTACCTGTCGGTGTGGCGGAACGACAGCTGGCACGAGAGCGCCGCCTTCGGCCACGCCCGGACGAGGCTGCGCCGCGGCGACCGGGCCGGTGCGGTCTCGGCGTTGAGGCAGATACCCGACACCTCACCGCACCACCGCGCGGCGCGGATCGCCGCGCTGCGGATCCACACCGGGCGGCTCGGCACGGGCCCCGCGGGCCTGCCCGACCGCGCGGACCTCGCCGAGGCCGAACAGGTCCTGGCCACACTGCCGTTGGACGAACCCGAGCGGCGTCGGCTCGGCGCCCTGATCCTGGAGGCCAGGCTCGACCTCCGGCGCACCCCCCTACCGGGCCCGCCCGCGTCCGACGGCGAAGTCACCGAGCACGAGCTCCGGTTGCGACTGGAGAAGGAATACCGGGCGTTCGCCCACGGGGCACCGGACGGGAACCTCCACACCGTGCTCGTCGATCTGGCCAACGCTGTGAGACCGGTCACCAAGCGGTGAACCAGCGATGTCGACCGAGCGTCAACCTTTCCCTGCAGACGAGGAATCGGCTTATGACCGAAGCACCGCGCGTCACCCTGGAGGCCAACTACGACAGGTACCGCTCCCTGGACGAACGCGAGGTGCACGTCTACCTCAGCGTGGCAGCGAGCACCGCAGCCGACCGGCGGGCGGGCCCGCCGAGCGAGGCGCGGTTCGCCGAGGTCGTCCTGCTGGACCAATCGGGGTCGATGAGCGATCCGCGCACCAAGCTCCAACGAGCCAAGGAGGCGAGTTGCGCCGCCATCGACACCCTGCGCGACGGGACCCGCTTCGCGGTGGTCGCCGGTACCCACCAGGCAACCATGATCTACCCCCGGGAGTCCTTCCTCGCCCCGGCGAACGCCACTACCCGTGCCGAGGCGAAGCAGGCCGTCAACCGGATCGCCCCCGGCGCCCAGGGCACGGTCATCGGCGCCTGGCTCGACAGGGCCCGTGAACTGCTCGCACCGCACCGCGATCTGATCTGCCACGCGCTCCTGCTCACTGATGGACGCAACGAGCACCAGGACCGGTCGGCGCGGTCGATGGAGACCGTGCTCGCCGACTGCCGTTCCGTCTTCACCTGCGACGCCCGCGGTATCGGCGCGGACTGGGACCCCGCCGAGCTGAGACGGATCGCCGAGGAACTCCAGGGCACGGCGGACGCGGTGCCCGACCTGGCCGACCTGGCGCCCGACTTCCGCGCGCTGATCCGCGCCGCCATGGGCCGCACGCTGTCCGACCTGGCCGTGCGGGTGCGCTGCGCACCGGGGGTGTCGGTGTCGGTGCTCGAACAGGCCCACCCGGCGCTGGCCGACCTGGTCGGCCACCGCCTGCCGCTGGCCGGAACGGCGGCGGCCGACTACCCGACCGGCCCCTGGAGCAGCGAGGCACGCCGGTATGTCGCGACCTTCGCCGTGACCGGCGACCGGACGGTCGGCGCCGACCCGGAGACCCTGGCCTCCGTCGAGGTGGTCACCGGCGCGATCGGCACCGAACTGGCCACGCCCGTCAGCTCGGTGGAGGTGATCAGCGTGCGCTGGCTCGATCAGCCGGCCCCGGAGACCGTCCTCGGGGCCGATCGGCGCCGCCACGAGCGGGAGAAGGAGCTGTACGACCTCAGATGGCGGGGCGGGGCGCTGTTCCGCCAGGGGGACCGCCAAGGGGCGTGCGAGGCCTGGGGCCGGGCCGTGGCGCTGGCGACCGAGCTGCGCAACGAGGACGCGCTCCGGCGGCTGGGCAAGGTCGTCCGG
>NZ_JZWY01000191.1:0-35042 GCF_000966955.1 Streptomyces sp. NRRL S-495 | reverse complement strand
CCAAGGTCGTCCGGATCGAGGATGCCGTACGCGGCGTGGTCGGCCTGCTGCCGGAGCTCGATCCGGACTATGTCCTGCAGGCCATGATGGGCACGGCCACCAGCACCTCGTACGGCCTCTCGCGCAACCCGTCGGCGCGGGCCGGTTCGGCGCCCGGGCACCCGTCGGCACCGCGGCCCGACTGCCCGCGGTGCGGCCGGGTCGCGGTGGCCGGCGCGCGGTACTGCGAGAACCTCGACTGCGACCACGAGTTCACCGACAGCTCGGCGGTGACGGGCGGATGACGGCCCCCAGCACGGTGGCGCCCGAACCGGGGGCGGACGGAGCGGCGCCGGACGGACCGGGGGCGGACGGACCGCCGGCGGACGGCCCACTGGCGGACGAACCGGCGACGCCCTCCACGACCGCGCGCACCCTGCGCCGGCTCCGCGGGGCGCTGGTGGCGGGCAGCCTGCTGACCGGGGCGCTGTGCCTGGTGGCGTCCAGCCAGGCACACACCGGAACCGACGCGATCGGCGAACGGGCCGCCCCTGCGGTACTCCGGGCCGAGGCCGCGTACGGCGCGCTCGCGGATGCCCAACGCGTGGCGGTGCACGGCTTCCAGCAGGGCACCGTGGTCCTCGGCGGACTCGGCGACGACTACCGGAACGACATCGCCGCGATCAACCAGAACCTGGCGGAACTGGCCGGGGACAACGTGGCGGGCCCGGCGAGCGCCAGTGACCTGCAACTCGTCGCTGGGCTCGTCGTCAACTACAACGCCGAGCTCGAACAAGCCGCCGCCGACTACCAGCAGACCGGTGACCTCACCCGCGCCCTGCCGGCCCTGTGGTACGCGACCCTGCAGTACCGGGAGGTCTCGGCCACGCTGGACCGGCTGCGGAAGGAGGAGAACGCGGCGCTGACCGCCCGGCGCGACTCGATGTGGCTGGCGGGCGCCGCGGACCTGCTGTTCCTGGTGCCGTTCACGCTGGTGCTGGTGCTGTTCGCGCGGACACAGGTGGTGCTGCGCCGCCGGTTCCGGCGTCGGTCGAGCATCCTGTTGACGGCTGCCGTGCTCGCCCTCGCCGCGACGGCCCTGTTGTGCGGTCTGTCGCTCCGCGTCTCGGACGGACGCCTGGGCTCGGCCCTGGACGGTCCGTTCACGGAAGCCGTCACCCTGGCACAGCAGCAGGCGAGCCGGTCCGCCGCCCGGGCCGACGCGGACCTGTACGCGATCCTCGCGCAGGAATGCCCGGCCGCCGGGTCCTGCGGAACCCGCCTGGCACCGCCGACGTCCGGACCCGCGACCGTCGGGACGGGGCAGACAGGTCACCAACAGGCCGAGGCGGAGGACGCGTTCACGAGCGGTGCCACCGACGCGGACGCCTACTCCGCCGTCCTCCCGGCCCTTCTCGTGCTGCTGACCTCGGCCGCGGCCACGGCGGCCGCTCTCGCACTGAACCCGCGCATCGACGAGTACCGGTTCGGAGGCCAGTGATGCGGCAGAAGCGCCAGGCGGCTCTCCGGCTCCTGCTGGTCCTCGCCCTGCTGGCGGCGTCCGCCTCCTGCCTCGGCGGCTCGTCCGGCCGGCGCGTCCTGGTCGTCATGACGCCCTGGACCGCCGAGGCCGAGAAGAACGCCTTCCAGGCAGTGCTCACGGCCTTCGAGGCCAGGACCGGCATCACCGTCCGCGCCGCCCCCACCCGGGCGCTCGACCAGGTGCTGCGGACCGCCGTACAGAAGCGCGAGGAACCGGACCTGGCCGTCATGGCCAACCCCGGGGCGCTGCGCTCCTACGCGCAGCAGGGCTACCTGGTCCGGCTGGACCGCTTCCAGGACAAGGAACTCGGCAACGGACTCCTCGATCTGCTCAAGTCCGACTACGGCCCCCCGTGGTCCCGCGCCGGGGAGGCCGTGAACGGCGCTCCGTACGCCGTCATGGTCAAAGCCTCCGTCAAGAGCCTCATCTGGTACGCCCCCCAGCAGCTCGCCGCCCGGCCGCCCGACAGCTGGGCCGGCTTGGTGGGCGTCGGCGAGTCGATAGTCCAACGGGGCGGGACGCCCTGGTGCCTGGCCCTGGCCGACCCGCCCAACTCGGGGTGGCCGGGCACCGACTGGATCGAGGACATCCTGCTGCACCGGTCGGGTGCCGACACCTACACGGACTGGGTCGACGGCAAGCTCGGGTGGAGCTCGTCGGAGGTCGCAGAGGCCTGGCAGGCATGGGGCCGGATCGTCGCCGCACCGGGCGCGATCCACGGCGGGCCGCTGACGGCGCTCCTGACCGGCTACGGCGAGGGGGCCCGTCCGCTCTTCACCGCGCCGCCCGGCTGCTCCCTCACCCACGGCGCCCCGGTCGCCCCGGACCCTGCGGCACCGACCGAACCCGTCCTTGGCAGGGACTACGACTTCGTCCCGTTCCCCGAGTTCCAGCCGACGCCGACGCCGACACCGGCACCGGCACCGGCGTACGAGGTGTCGGGAGATCTCGTCGCGATGTTCCGCGACTCGCCCGAGGCTGAGAAGTTCATGGCCTTCCTCGCGAGCCCGGAGGCCCAGGAGATCTGGCCGAGCCGGCAGCCCGCCTCGGCCTTCTCCGCCAACCGCGCCGTCACCACGCGGTTGGCGTCCGGCTACGCCACCGGCAGCGTCGCCCGTCGGATCGGCGAGTTGCTGACCTCGTCCGCCACCCTCTGCTTCGACGCCTCGGACAGCATGCCCAGCACCATGGCGGCCGCCTTCAACCACGCGGTGGTCGACTACCTGAACGACCCGACCCGATTGCCGACGATCCTCGCCGAGCTGGACAAGGTCCGGGCCGACGCCTATCCGCAGCCGACGCAGAGCTCCGTCTGCGGATTCTGATCCCCAGGCCAGGAGGCCAAGTGACAACACGTACCGAATTCGCCCTCGCGTCCGGCGGGACGCTGGTGGTCGAGAGCGAGAGCGCCGGCGCAGGCGTCGCGCCTGCCGGCCGGGGAAGTCTGGAGCGAGCGAGCGCCACGGTGCGGGACTCGCTGCACACCGTGGTCAACACGGCATCCGACGTGATCGAGGCGTTCCGTGCCCTGCCACGCCGACCCGACGAGATCGAGGTCAAGTTCGGCGTCAAACTGGACGGCAGCGTCGGTGTGATCCTGGCGGGCGGCTCCGCCGGCGTCCACTTCGAGGTGACGCTCCGCTGGTCTCCCGAAGAACCCGCCCGCGGAGCCGAGGCCGACGGGGAGTGACCGCAGCCGCCCGGTGCGAGCCGCAGGCCTCGGGCTCGCGACTCGCACCGGGCAGGGCGCGGCTACGGCGGGTGCGGCTGCGATGCGCGGCCGCGAGCGGCTCTGTCCCACAAGGCCCACCACCCGGGCATCGAGTCCGAGCTGTCCCGTCCCCACCGCGAGGCCCAACTATCCGGCGTGCCGGGCCCGGTGGGCCGCGATCAGGTCGCGGTACCAGGCGTACGAGGCCCTCGGGGTGCGCTTCTGGGTCGCGAAGTCGACGTGGACGAGGCCGAAGCGTTGGTGGTAGCCCTCGGCCTCCGTCCTGGAGCTGGTGCCACGTCGGGGATCTCGGTGGGCAGATCATCGGCACTGGCGAGGTGCGCCGTCACCTCCACTTCGAGAGAGGCGACGGTTCCGGCGTCGAAGAAGCCTTCCGGTTCGAGGAATCCGAACTGCCGGAAGGAGGAGAGCCGGCCGGGGGAGGGCGTGCGGGGTCACGATGAGGCCTCTGAGGTCACGACCGGTGCGGCCGACGTGGATGGTACGGCCGACGTCGCGTCCGGTACGGGCGGTTCCGGCTTTCGGTACTCCGGCGTGGACATGCCGCCCAGACGGTATCTCAGGGTCGGCCTCTCGGTGCATCCGACGGGGATGTCCAGCCGGCGGATCTGTTCCAGCAGGATGTCATCCTCTCCGACCCTCGCCTGGACCTCCGCTTCGCTCCGGGTGCGCTGGAATGTCAGCAGGCGCAACAGATCGCGGCGCAGCAGCCACGCCCCCATGTCGACCATCCCGTTCAAGCCCGCTGCGGGTATCACGGCGCGGTCCCGGACGATCGGGCTGCCGGGTTCCAGCACCCGGACCGCGGACAGCTGCTCGAACAGCTCGGCGGCAGCCTCCGAGGGCGGCAGCCACGGGAAACGGTCCACGGTGGCGGGCGAGCCGGAATGATCGATCAGGGTCCGCCACGAGTGCGCCGCCGGACAGCCCGCGTCGGCGACGGCCAGCAGGCTGGACAAGTGGTCGGGTTCCCATTCGTTGTCGTCGTCGAGGAAGGCGACGAAGTCCCCGGTGCACCCGGCCACGGCCAGCTCCCGGAGCGCCGCGATCCGCGCGAAGGGCTCGTTCGGCAGCACGCCGTCGGCGCCCAGGGTGACGACGGCACAGCCCGTGTCCGCGACGGCCGCCGGGACCCGGTCGGCGTCCACCCACACCACCAGCCTGACGTCGGCTTCGACATCCTGCTTCGCCACGCCGGCCACGGCCGCTTCCAGGGTGTCCCGATCTCCCCTGGTGACCATGACGACCTCGATGGTCGGACGGTCCCTCGGCAGTGCGGGCCGGAGAACGGCCGGTTCCCGGTCGAGTCCCCGGAGCGTGGCCGCCAGATGGACCAGCCGGGACTCGTCGGCGAGGAAGGCGTGGTGTGGCACCACCACGTAGTCCCGGTGCCAGGTCCGGGAGTGGGGCAGCGGTACCTCGGGGGCCCGCAGGGCGGCGAACTGCTTGATGGTCTCCGGCAGGTACAGCGGACCTTCGACGACCGGCGGGTACACCGAGTCGAGGATCAGGCCGGTCTGCTCCTCCACGGCCGCGATCACCTCGGCCGGACTGCCGACACCGGCCGGGACGCGCACCGCGACGCCGTAGAACGCTCCGCCGGCGACGGCGCTCCGGTCGGCGGCCATCGACCATCGGCTTCCGTCGAGGGCCCCTGCCAGGATCCCGGCTCCCTCCGCACGGCGTCGCGCCTGCCGGTCGAACCTGGCCAGCTGGTCGACGAGCAGCGCCGCGGCGAACTCGGGCGGCGAGTGGTTGGCCCCGTGGAGCAGGTGCGCCGGTTCCAGCTCGTTGGCAGAGGTGCGCGACACCACGTCGACACGTCGACGCGAGTCCATGACCAGCGACTCCAGACGGGTCGCCGTCTCCGGGTCGTCGGTGAGGACCGCGCCGCCCTCGCCGCTGGTGATGATCTTCGTGGCCTGGAGGCTCAGGAGGGAGATGTCGCCGAGCGAGCCGATCCTGCGTCCGTCGGCGGTCGTCCCGAACTGGGCGTGGGAAGCGTCCTCGACCACCGGCACGCCGGGGAACCGGGCCCGGGCCGCATCCACATCGAAGTGCTGCGCGTACAGATGGATGCCGAGTATCGCCGACGGCGTCTCGGTCAGGGTCGCGACGTCGCCGCACGGCGACTCGGGGGTGGCGTCGAAGAACACCGGCGTGGCTCCGACGCGCAACACCGAGGTGGCGCAGCTGACCCACGTGGTCGCAGTCATGGCCACGGTGTCACCGGGCCCGATACCCAGGGCGTGCAGCGCGGTCACGATCGCGCTCGATCCGCTGGTGACCAGGACGCAGTGCCGGCGGCCGGACATCCGCGCCACGGTGCCCGCGGCCGCGACGTTCTGCGACTGCCAGATGCTCTTGTTGCCGCTGACGGCCAGCCGCCCGCTCTGCAGTGTCCTGATCATCGCCCGCTCGGTGTCCTCGTCCGCTTCAGGCCAGCGCGGCCAGCGGGAGACCTGCCCGGACGACGGAGATGGTGCGTTGTTCATCGGTGTCAGGTCCTGTCCATCTGGTGGTGAATGCAGCGCAAGGCGTCTGCGTGGGGATGACGATGCGTCAGCCGTACGGCGGGGACGGCCGACCTCGTCGGATGGCTCCGGGCCTGGCCGCCCGGCCGGAGCCAATACACCAGCCACGGATCAACATCACGTCTGCAACACGTAGACGAGTTGTGGATCCGGCATAGAGATTCCATCTATCGGCGACTGATCGGCTGGGTCCTTGTCCGGGGAAAGCCACTTCACGACAACGACAACGACGACATCCACAACGACAACGGGGACGAAGAGGGGTGGACGTACGCCGACAGGTGACCGTGGCTGCGCTGCTGCGGCCTGCGGTCCTCCGACAATCGCCGCCCGGTCGGCACTTGCTGATCGACCCGAATTTTTTGGAGCCTTCACAATGAGCACCCAGATCGGCCGACCCCGCATCGCCGTCGTCGGCGGCGGAAGAATCGGCAGCACCCACGCCCGCAATCTCGCCGAGCTCGGAGCCGACGTCACAGTGGTCGAACCCGACCCGGCACGCGCCGCGGCGCTCTCGGCCGAACTCCGCTGCCGCGTCGTCCCGGATGCGGCCGAACTGCCCGGTGCGGACGGGGCCGTGGTGTGCACGCCGACCGACACCCATGCGGCCGTGGTCGCCGGTCTGCTGCCCCACGGGGTCCCGGTGCTGCTGGAGAAGCCGTGCACGGCACAGCCGGAGGCCAGCGCACGCCTCGGCGCGCTCGCCGAGGAGGCCGGGGTGCCCCTGCGGATCGGCTTCCAACGCCGGTTCTCCCCGGAGTACGCCGCACTGCGGCAGGAGTACCGCGCCCGGCCCGGCCAGTTCGGGTTCGCGGCGTTCACCAGCTTGGACGGAGCCCCGCCGCCCCAGGGGTACCAGGTCGCCGGCGGCAGCCTCGCCTTCGACCTGCAGATCCACGACATCGACCTGATCCTGTGGCTCTTCGGGTCCGCGGTCGTCGAGGTCTCGGCGTCCTCGGGCGGCGCCGGCGCGGCAACCGACCTCCTGGTGACCACGTTGACGCTGGCCTGCGGGACGGTGTGCTCCGTCGTGAGCAAGCGGGCCAGTCCGGGCGGCTGCCACGCCTATGCCGAGCTCATCGGCTCCCGTGCGGTGCTGGACACCCGGCCGCTCACCGCCCCGGGCCCGCATCCCGATTTCCGCTCCCGGTTCGCCGCGGCGTACCGCGCCGAGGTGGCGGCGTTCCTCGCGTTCGTCGAGGGCGGCCCGGACGAGCTGCCGCACTGGCGGGACGCGGTGGCCGCGGAGAAGATCTGCGCCCGGATCGACGAGGCGCTCAGTCCGGCGGGCGCCTGCGCCGGGGCGTCCATTGGCTGAGACCGGATCGGGCCGGCGCGCGGACCCCCGCGGCCGTGCGGCCCGGCTCGTGCCGACCGATCCGCTGCACGGCCGCTCGCAGCCCGGCGCAGGTGTCGGATGACGACACCGGGCATCGCCACAGAATCCCGCGGCTCTGACGCACGACCGGGACGGGACAGCTCCAAGGGCCCCTTCACCTTCGACATCATGGGACCGATCCGCGCCAGCCTGGACGGCACCCCGCTCCCCCTGGGCGGCCCTCAACAGTGCGCGGTCCTCACGCTGCTGCTGATCCGGGCGGGAGAGTCGGTCCCACCCCACGACATCAGCGACCTGCTCTGGCAGGACGACCCGCCGGCCACCGCCGCGAACGTCGTCCACCACCACATCAGTGCTCTGCGACGCATGCTCGAACCCGATCTGGGCCGGCGCGATGCCGGACGCTGGCTGCTGCGCAGCAGCGTCGGCTACCGGCTGGACGTCGATCCGGGATCCGTCGACCTGCACGTGTTCCGCAGGCTCGTCGAACGCGGCCGCGACCGCGCTGCCCGATCCGACTGGGAGCAGGCGGCGAGCCTGTACAGCGAGGCGCTCACGCTGCGGCGGGGCTCCGTGGGCACCGGCAGCCCGCAGAACATCGTCGACACCGCCTTGTTCCAGGCCGCCGAGAGCGAGTACGCCAAGGCGGTGGTGGAGGCCGCGCGGATCCACGACCGGATCGGCCACGGGCACTGGATGCTCCCACTGCTCCAGCTGACCGCGGAGCGCTATCCGCTGGACGAACGGCTCCAAGCCGCCCTGGTCCGCGCGCTCGGCGCGGCCGGCCACCAGGTCGAGGCGCTCGACGTCTACCGGCGGATCCGGACCACGCTCTCGGAGGAGCTGGGCATCGAGCCCGGCGACGCGCTGCGCGCCGCCCAGACCGCGGTGTTGCGGCAGAACCTCCGCACGGACGCCGCCGCGGATCCGGAGGACACGGCGCCCGCGCCGACCGCCGCGGACCCGCACCCCGCCCCGCGCCGGCACCCGCACTCGGCCCAGCTTCCGCCCGGCCCGCCGGTGTTCGTCGGCCGGGACGAGGGGCTGGCCCGGATCCTGGCCCTCACGGCCGACGCCTCCGGCCCGGTCATCGCGACGATGAACGGTATGGCCGGAATCGGGAAGACCGCGCTGGCCGTGCACGCGGCCCACTTGCTGGCCGAGCGCTTCCCCGACGGGCAGCTCTTCGTGAACCTGCACGGCTTCGACGACTCGGCCGCGGCCCTCGCGCCCGCCGACGCGCTGCGCTGCCTGCTCGAGTGCCTCGGCCTGCCGGCCGGGGACCTGCCCTCGACTCTTCCGGGGCTGACCGGCAGGTACCGCAGCCTTCTGACCGACCGCAGGGTCCTGATCGTGCTCGACAACGCCAGGGACGCGCAGCAGGTCCAGCCGTTGCTGCCGTCGGCGCCCGGCTGCATGACCCTCGTCACGAGCCGCAACGTGCTCGAACAACTGCTGGTCACTCACAACGCCCATCCAGTGTCCGTGCTGCCGTTCAGCGCGGGAGAGGGCCGTGCCGTCCTCGAGCGGCACATCGGGCCGGCCCGGACGGCCGACCAGGCGCGGGCCGTCGAGGAGATCGTCGAGTCCTGCGGCGGGGTGCCGATCGCCCTGGCGGTCGCGGCCGCACGCGCGTCGTTGAACCCGAGCCGGTCGCTGGGGTCGATCGCGGGAGAGCTGCGGACCGCGGCGAACAGCCTCGAAGCCTTCTTCTCCCCTGATCCCGACCTCGACCTGCGCCGCGCCCTGACCTGCTCGTACCGGGTGCTCGACGACGCAACGGCCCGGCTCCTCCGGCGCCTGGGCGAGGGCGCGGACCGCCGCATCCGGGTCGAGGCCGCAGCCGCGCTCACCGGGTTGCCTGTGGCGCGCTGCCGACAGTTGCTGCTCGGCCTGGTCGCCGAGTCCCTGATCTCCGAGCCGTCGCCGGGCTGCTTCGAGATGCACCGGTTCGTCGCCGACTACGCGCTCGAAGCCGAGCAGCCCTTCGGTCCGCCCGCGGCACAGGTCGCGCAGGCGGACTGCGCGGGCGGGCGGGCGCACCGCGCCGTGCCCTCCCGCCGCCCGGCCCACCGACCGGCGGCTCCGTCGGCCGGTTGACGCGCTGCGGCAACCGCCTGTCCCCCGCCTGGCGCCGGCCCGGCGCCGGGCGCGGCCGCGAGGAGATCCCCGGGCCGCGCCGGAGCGCGGGGCGGACGAAGCGCGTCGCACCGGTCCCTTAGTCGCACCGGTCCCTTACACGAGCGCCGGCGCCGCACCCTGGTACGCCGCCACGTCGGCGATGATCGTGGTCAGATCGCGGCGCGGCCGGTAGCCGATCTGCGCGAAGGCCTTGGCGCAGTCGGGCGCGCGGCTGGGCACGTCCTCGAAGCCGGGACCGTAGGTCTCGTAGGCCTGCTGGTATTCGACGTGCACGATCTCGCTCGACGACTGCGTGACGGCCACGACCCGCCGGGCCAGCTCGGCGATGTCCACCTGTTCGAGGCCGCCCAGGTTGAACGTCTCGCCGTGGGCCGTCCCGTCCTCGAGCAGCCCGACGAGCGCCGGGACGATGTCAAGCACGTGGCAGAAGCTGCGCCGCTGCCCCCCGTCGCCGTAGACCGTCAGCGGTTCGCCCGCCAGCGCCTGGCCGACGAACCGCGGGACGACCATGCCGTAGCGTCCGGTCTGCCGCGGCCCCACGGTGTTGAACAGCCGCACCGTGACCGCCCGCAGCGCGTGTTTGGCCACGTAGCCGTGGGTCAGCGACTCCGCGACGGCTTTGGCCTCCGCATACGTCCAGCGGCTCACCTGGGGCGGGCCCAGGATCTGGTCGTCCTGCTCGGTCAGCCGCGGCTTGCTGTTCTTGCCGTACACCTCGCTGCTCGACACCATCAGGATCGGCACGTCGTGTTCGTGTGCGGCGGCGAGGACGTTCTCGGCGCCGTGGATGTTGGTCCGCAGTCCGCCGAGCGGGTCCTCCAGGACATTGAACACCCCGACCAGGGCGCCGAGGTGGAACACCCGGTCGACCGTGGCGGCCTCGCGTCGCACCAGTGCCTCGTCGCAGACGGAGCCCGTGACGGTTCGCAGGCGCGCGTGCCCGCGAACCGACGCCAGGTTGGCCATGCTCCCGGTGGCCAGGTTGTCGAGGACGACGACTTCGTCCCCGGCCGCCAGCAGGTGTTCGGTCAGGTGGGAGCCGATGAATCCGGCTCCTCCGGTCACTAGGCTTCTCATCGCGGTACACGTTCCTCGCCTGCGGGCACGCCCACATCGGTCAGTTCAGTCATCGGCCAGGGAATCGGTGTGCAGCGGAACGCCGCCGGTCCGGGGGTGCCGACCTCGTACTCGGTCAGGTCGAACTGGTGCAGTTCCCGACGGAGCGGTGCGGTGAACTCCCAGTACGGGCGGTCGTACGCCGCCAGCGCCTCGCTCAGTTCGGGGTCCGGCGCGGGCGCCGGCGCGGTGCTCACGCCGGACAGGACGAACACCTCGCGGCAGATCCGGTCCATCTCGGCCAGCACGCGGCTGAAGGTGCCGTCCGGGAAGTGGCGCCAGTAGTCGGTGATCACGCCGAGCGCGTAGTGTTTCCCGGCGCCCGGGAGCCGGGTCCCGAGCAGCCGCAGGTGGTGCCCCGGGCCGTCGGACGGCAGGTCGGCCGGGTAGCACACGGTGTCCGGGGCGGGCGAGCCCGCCGGCCAGCCCTGCGGCGCGCCGACCAGCAGGACGGGGCCGTCCGCGTCCGTGATCCGGCGGGTCAGCCGGTCCAGGGCGGCCAGGCGGCCGCAGTCCGCGGTCGCGGCGTCCAGGCGGTCGGAGAACCGTTCCAGGGCCGGGATCACGTCGCGGGAGTGGGCGATGTCGTAGCTGCACACCGCCTCGACGTCCAGGCTCGGGTATTCGCGCACGAGGATGTGTTCGTTGCGCCGGTCGCGCACCACCTCGCGGTTCCGGTCGCGCTCGTGCGGCTGGTGCAGGGTGATCGCCGCAGGGGCGAAGACCGTGGGCAGGCCGGCCCGGGCGAGCCGGTAGCCGAGTTCGATGTCCTCGATGCCCTTGACCTCGAACCGCGTGTCGAATCCGCCGACGAGGTCGAAGGACGACTTGGGCACGGCGGCGTTGAGCGTCCAGAAGAACGCCCAGTCGGCCGGGCGGGGCCGGGCCAGCAGCTCGGTGAGGGGATCGAGCAGGGACGGGGTCCGGGCCAGCCGTGCGAAGACAGCGTCCGGATCGGAGAAGTCCCAGTCCGCTCCGAACTTCAGTCGCCACTGCGCCGGGGTCAGTTCGCGCCCGGCTCCGTATCCGCAGACGGCGACCGGGCCGTCAGCCTGGGCGTCGAGGTGGGCGCGCAGCAGTTCCGGGTGGCACAGGCCGTCTGCGTCGAGCAGGACCAGCAGCCCTCCGCGCGCCGCCGCCGCGCCCGTGTTGCGGGCCGCGCCCGCGCCCCGGGCGCGCTCGTGCCGCAGCAGCCTGATCCGGTCACCGTCGGCGAACTGCGCGACGGTCTCACCGACCGGCTCGACGGACCCGTCGTCCACCACGATGATCTCGAACGCGCCCGGGTCCAGGGTCTGGCGCCGCAGGCTGGCCAGGCAGTGCTGCAGGGCTCGCGTCCGGTTGTGGGCGGGGATGACGACGGTGATTTCGGGTTCTGCCATTCCTGGGGTTCCTTCGGGTCGGGGCCGTCGGCTCGTTTCGGAGCCGGTCGGCGTCGGCGGCGTGGGCCGGGCCGTGCGTGTCGGGCACGACACCGGCCCGGGCGCGGATGAGGTCGATCCCGTCCGAGGGCTACAGGACGGTCCGGTGGACTTCGAACGCCTCCGCGTGCCGCACACCGATCGCGGCGCCGCGCAGGGTGGCCAGCGCCGCGATCGACTCCTCGCTGCGGATGTGCGGAGCGGGCCGGTGCTGGGACCGGTAGGCCCGCATCGCCGCCAGCTTGGCGTCGAGCCGGCCGGTGATGTCGGCGTACGCAGTGGACAGCGGCAGCGGCTCGGACGCCCACTGGATCTTGGACGACTCGTAGCTCATCACATGCGGGACGAGCCACTTGCCGAACTGCGAGCCGATCGGCCGGGCCGCAGCGAAGCCGGCGGCGAAGGTGGCCGCATGGTCCTGGTCGTAGTCCCGGCCGCTGGGCAGCAGCAGCAGGTCCGGGCGGAGCCGGTCCATCTGCTCCTGGAACACGTCGACCAGCTCCCTGCGGGGAAGCGTGTCGAGCCGCTCGTTGAGCTGCCGGTCGCCGTAGACGACGGTGTGGCCGAAGCCGAGCAGCGCACTGACCTGTTCGATCTCGTCCAGCCGCGCCTGGTAGGTGACCGGCTCGGCCAGCCCGTAGTGCCCCATCCCGTCCACCGACAGGTACACCACGTGCACCTCGCCGCCCGCCGCGGACACCGAGGACAGCAGCCCTCCGCAACCGAGCACCTCGTCGTCCGCGTGCGGCGAGAGCACCAGCACGCTATCGAAATTCCTCACAGTTCCGGCTCCTTTCCTTGTCGCTGTTGCCCGGCGACGCCCGCGTTCCGCAGGCGTCGCCGTCAGGACTGCCCGTGCCGTCGGCGGCGTCGGCGAGCAGCGTTCTGATCGATGCGGTCGACACGAACGGGCGGCCGGCCAGGGCCGCGAGGGGCTCGGGCCCCGCGGCGGCGAGCGCGGCCAGGTCCTCGAACCTCGGCGGCGTGTCCGGCTCGTCGGTCAGCGCGTCCCAGGCGCGCAGCCGACGCCCGAGCTCGACCACCGGCTCCGGGCCGGGGCCCACCGCCGCGACGGCGTGGGCCCGCAGGGCCGCGGGCGTCTCAGGCGTCTCGGAGGAGACCGCCCCGACGGCGTGCATGTGGTCGAGCACGGCGACCAGCCGCCGCCGTGACTCCTCGTCGACCGGCGCGTCGGGATGCCGGCCGAGTAGCGCGGCCACGTCGTACGGCACCGGCAGCCCGGCCGGATCCGTGTCCGGCCGGCGCCGCCAGTACGGCGGGGTGAGGTGGTAGAGCTCTGCGAGGTGCCGGCGCAACCGCGGCCAGGGGTACTCGTCGAGCATGCTCCGGACCTCGACGGTGTCACCGGGCGGCTCGGGCCGGTACACCTGGACCCCGTCGCGGGCGGCCAGCACCGTCTGGTCGCTCACCGTGCGGCCGTCACCGACCGGCGCCCACGCCCGGGGCGGCGTCGTGTGCCCGTCAGCGGTGACGGTCAGCACGACGTCGGCGGCGAACGCCGCGGCGCGGGTCCACCACTCCGCCGCGTCCAGGCTCGCGTCACCGTGCCGGTACTCGATCGAGTCGCCGGCCCGGCCGACCGACCTGGCGATCTTGAGCGCCGGGTGCTCCAAGCGGCGCTTGAGGTCGTCCCGCAGCTGTCTGATCCGGGTCGCGTCCACGGGCGGCGGCCCGGGCAGCGGCTGGCAGAACCGCGTGCCCCGGTGCGCCTCGGCCCGGATCGAGGTACCCAGGCGGAAGTACAGCCACTGCCGGGCCTGGAAGCGGGCCAGGTGGCCGGCGTGCAGGGCGGTGTCGGTGCCGAAGGGGACCCCGACGTGGACGTGGCCACCGGCCCGGACGCTGGTGCGGCCGCCGCAACCGCGGATGATCGCGCACACCGCGACAAGGTCCTCGTACGCCTGCGGGGTGTCCCTCAGGATCGGCGAGACGACTTCGCCGTCTCCCTCGGCCTCCTCCAGCTCGACCCGCCAGGTGCGGCGGTCCTCGCTGTAGGGCTCGGCGCCGTCGGGCCCACGGTCGGCGCCGTGCTGCCGGACCCGGGCGTCGCGGGCGAGCCCGCGTGCCCGCAACAGCACGGCGATCGCGTCGATCTGCGGGGTGCTGAGCAGCGTTCCGTCCGCCGCCCGGGCACCGTGACCGGCGTGGAACTCGATCTCCACGCCGCGGGTGACCAGCCTCCCGACGCCGCCGAGCAGCCGCCGGTACTCGGTCTCCAGCGGCGGCAGCCCGGCCCGCAGCCGGCGGGCCACCCGGTGCGCCGCCTCGTCGAACAGCCGGTGGTCGCCCAGGTAGGCGGAGGTCGGCACGGCCGGCAGCAACCGGCGCAGCCGATCGCGCACCTCTGCCGTCGTCATCATGGCCGATCGGCCGTCGGCCGGCTCCAGATGCGGCGGCAGGCCGCGGGGCAGCAGCCGGTCCTGGTGATCGGCGAACCTGGGGACGGCGCCGGCGTGCGGCGGGTGGGATCGCCACGCGTCGGCCCGCTCGTCGGCGCCGTCCGCCCACTTGAGCCGGACGCCGCGGCGCATGTCCGCGACGACGTAGCCGGGCGCGGGCACGTGCACGGATTCGCCCAGTCGCGCCGCCAGTTCGGATGCCCACCCCGGCTCCACACCAGGGGCGACCAGGCACACCTCGAAGCCCGCGTAGCCGTGCTCGCGGAGCAGCGCAGCCACCTCGCCCGGTGCCGGAAGCGGTGCGCCGTCCCGCAGGGCGGCCGTGCACAGGCCTTCGGGCCCGGTCACGCCGTGCACCTCGATACCGGACACCAGGTCGGCCTGCCCCTGCGCCACGGTCACTCCGATCCGCGCAGCACGCCCCAGGTGTGGTGGACACACCTGACTCCGCCATGGATCCGGACGGTGAACCCGCGCTCCCGGGCCCGCGTGCACAGCAGCCCGTCCCAGCCCATCGTCGCCTCCCAGTCGAACGACACCGGTGTCTGCGAGACGACGGCGTTGGCCCACACGGTGCAGGCGCCGCCGACGCAGCCCACGTCGAGCGGCCCGTCCGGCAGTTCCTCCCACGGGATCGGGGCGCCCCAGCCGCCTTCGGGCCCGGCCCTGCCCCCGCAGACGTAGCGCCCCTCGACCCGGTCCCAGGCCGCGGAGATCGCCGCGAGCGGCGTTCCCCTCGGGCGCGAGTACTCCTCGACGAGCCGGCGCACGGCGTCGGCCGGCGGGTCGATGTCGTCCTCGAGCGTCAGGACCAGGTCTTCCCTGATCCTCGGCAGGACCGAGGCGTAAAGGCGGGCCACGTGCAGATTCCGCTCCCGCTTCAGGTACCACTCGTCCGGCGACGCCCGGTACACGGTGCGGTCGACGGTGAAGTCGAGGTGTTCGAGCCCACGGGCGGCCTGGATCCCGACGCTTGCGGCCCGCAGCCGTTCGGTGAACTCCGGATCTCGGCTGTTGTCCACCACGTAGAGCGAGGTGCGGGCGGGCAGCTCGGTCTTCAGCAGCACCTCCTCCCAGCGGGAGAAGGTGCTCTCGCGCCCGGCGTGCAGCGAAACTATCGCCAGCGACCGCTTCTGCCAGGCGTCGGCCGTGGCGTCGGCCTCGGACCGCGACATCGGCGGTGCCGCGAAGCCGGCGGCGCGCCAGCCGGCGGCGGTCAGATCCAGGCAGAGCGCGTGGTCGAGCGACGTGGGCCCGTCGCACCGATCCGGCCACCAGCCCACCAGCTCGGCGGCGGCACGCCGCCAGACCGAGGCCGCCTCGATGCCGTCGACCACGCGCAGCGCCCAGTAGTCGCGCTCACCGTCCTCGCTGCCGGGCGACAGCACCGCGACGTCGGACCGCGCGGAGCGCACGGCCCGCTGAGCGGCCGCGAGCAGACCCGCCGGGACGACCGCGTCGACGAACACCGCCCAGCGGGCGTCCGTCGCGGCCCAGCCTGCGGTGCGGGCCTGCGCCCGGCTCGGCCAGTCACCGGCCAGGACAGTCCAGCCCTCGGGCACCGCGGGGGGGACGGGAGCACCGAAGCCGAGCAGGACCCGCTCGACGGGCGCCGGGACCTGGGAGTCGACCGCGGCCAGGACCGCACCGAGCCCACCAGGACCGCCGGCGTCCGCCGTGACGATGACGGCGATCTCGGGGGCCGTGGTCACGCCACGCCCACCGCGTGGTCGGAGAGCACCTTGGCCAGGGCATCGACGCAGTCCTGGACGTGCTCGGGCTCGGCCGCGGGGTGGACGGGCAGACAGAACGCCGTGCTCGCGCACAGGTCGGCGTTCGGGCAGGTCTCGTTGGAGGGGTTGCCCGCGAAGACGGGCTGGCGGGTGAGCGGGATCGGGTAGCGGCGCTGCGCGGGGATCCCCGCCTGCTGCAACTCGGAGACCAACGTGACGACGTCGAGGACGGACGGGTCGGCGGTGAGCCGCAGGGTGTACTTCCACGGGGCGGCCGCCCCACCGGGCACGGTCTTCGGCAGCGAGAGGCCGGGCAGTTGCGCGAGGCCCTCGTCGTACAGGGCGCCGTTGCGGCGGCGCGCGGCGACGAAATCGTCGAGCCTGCCCAACTGCACAAGACCGACGGCCGCCTGCGGCGAGGTGAGCCGGTAGTTGTAGCCGACCACGGCGTGATGGAACAGCCCGGGGCCGGCCGGCACCAGGCCGTGGTCCCGCAGCGTACGCAGCGAGGCGGCCAGGTCCGCGTCGGCCGTCAGCAGGGCTCCGCCCTCGCCTCCGGTCGTCATCGTCTTGTCCTGCCAGAAGCTGAAGCAGCCGATGTCGCCGATCGAGCCGACGCGGCGGCCGTCGAACTCGGCGCCGTGGGCTTGGGCGGTGTCCTCGATGAGCTTGATCCCATGCCGGCGCGCCATCTCCGCCAACTGCCCGACCGGCGCCGGGTAACCATTGAGGTGCACGGCGATGACGGCCCGGGTGCGTTCACCGATCTTGGCCTCGGCGTCGGCCGGGTCGATGCAGTAGGTGTCCGGGTCGATGTCCACGAAGACGGGGGTGGCGCCGAGGTAGGCAAGGGGGGAGGCGGACCCGACGAAGGTGTAGGCCGGCACCAGGACCTCGTCGCCCGGGCCGATGCCCAGGGCCGCCAGCGCGAGGTGGATGGCGCTGGTGCCGTTGTTCACGGCGATCGCGTGCGGCGCCGAATGCCACTGTGCGTAAGCCTCTTCGAACTCGGCGACGTGACGGCCGGAGTTCTGTGAGAGCTCGTTGGTCAGCAGGACGGCGGCGGCGGCGTCGGCCTCCTGCGGGCCCAGCCGAGGCCAGGACGGGAAGCTCTTCGTACGTACGGCGGACACATCTCTCCCAGCGGGTTCGAAGGTGAGAACGGAACGGTTCGGAACCGGCCCCGTCCCGGCCGATGAGCTTATGCACGGGCACTGGTGAAGGAATGAAGGCCGTCTGTCGGCGCCGTTCAGAACGCGATCAGAGCTTGAACACTGGACTTCCCTAACGTTTTCGCCAGACATCCGAGAGATTGGCGGCTTCGTGGAGCAGGGACTTGCGCCGGTGCCGGAGAGCCCGAGGCGGCCTTACCGGGACCAGTGGGAAGCGGCGGTCGCCGAGGCCTACGCGGACGAGCTCGACCTCGCCGACGTCTCGATCGACACCGCGTTCAGCACGTCCGGCGACGACGAGGCGGCCGACCGCATCACCGACCGGCTGTTCGAGATGACCCGCACCCGGCTGCCCCGGGCCGAACTCACCTCCCGCGACACCGTCGAGCGGGTCGCCGCGTACCTGCGCGAGCGGGCGCCGTCCGACCGCTGCCTCCAGCTGCCGGCCGACTTCGATCCGCATGCTCCCACGCTGTTCTACTTCCACTCCGCCTCCGGCACGGCGATGGCCATCAGGACCCTGCGTTCGGTACTGCCGGTGCAGTCGGTCGGCGTGCGCGCCGCCGGGCTGGAGGGCGAACGCGAGGTGCCCCGCAGCATCGAGGAGTTCGCCTCGATCTACGTGGCGGAGCTGCGGCAGCTGCCGGCGGAGCGGCCGTATCTGCTGTGCGGCTTCTCGACCGGCGGCGCGATCGCGTTCGAGGTCGCCTGCCGACTGCTGGCGGAAGGCCGGCGGGTCGCGATGCTCGCCCTCATCGACAGCCAGCCGCCGGACCCCTCGCTCGCGGCGGGGGTGTCCTCGGAGGAGGTGCTGATCGGCGGCAGACTGCAGGAACTGCTCCGCCGGATCGGCGTCGACGTGCCCTGCACCATCACGGTCGGGGACGCGGGCGTCGTCAGCAGCCTGAAAGAGGCCCGCGTGCTCGCGGAGACGGTCGGACCGGAGGCGCTGCGGCGACAGCTGGAGGTCTACGCCCGCGCCCTGCGCGCCGACCGGTTCTACCACCCCGGCTACTACGCCGGAGACCTGCACTACTTCAACGCCCACATCGCCGACGACCTGGTCGGCAACTGGGAGCCCCACGCCCGGCGCGTCATCCGCCACCGCGTCGAGGCCGACCACCACGAGTACTCGATCTTCCCCGACCCGGGATTCCGCGCCGCGTTCGTGGACGCGGTCCGCAACGCCTTGACAGAAGGGCCGTGACAGGCATGATCGAGAGCACTCCGGCCGCGCAGCAGCGTCTGAGCAGTCACGTCGAGTGGAGCAGGTCCCGCGTCGAGAACCGCGAGCTGAACCTCCGTGAGTTCGAGCAGCGGGCGACACTCCTGCACAGCCTGCCCCGGGTGCTGTTCGTGGAGCTGACCGAGAACTGCAACCTCTCCTGCCCGATGTGCCGCTCGTCCGGGAAGTTCGACCGCTCCCGCAACATGAGTCAGGAGCTGTTCGACCGGATCGCGCGCGAACTGTTCCCCACCGCCGAGATCGTGGACCTGCGCGGCTGGGGCGAGAGCACGATCCTGAAGAAGTTCCCCCGCTTCGTCGACCAGACCCTCGATCACGGCTGCCGGGTCCGCATGGTGACCAACCTGACGGCGTTCCACGAGAAGACATGGCGCAAGCTCGTGCGGTCCGGCGCCCTGATCTCGGTGTCCTTCGACGCCGGCGAGCGCGAGACGTTCGGGAAGGTCCGCCGCGGCGCCGACATGAACGTGGTACTGCGCAACCTGGAGGTGCTGGTCGACGAGGCACACGCCAGCGGAGTGGGCACCGGCGACATCCACCTCAACGTGACCGTGCAGCCCGCGGCGCTCGACGAGCTGACCACCATCGCCAAGCACGCGGCACGGCTCGGCATCGGCATGCATCTCAGCCCGATCACCCTCCCGGACGGGCATCCGGACCAGCTGGCCTACCACCGTCCCGACGTGGTCCGCGCGCTCGCCGAACTGGCGGAGGTGGCCGAGGCGACCGAGGTGGACGTGCAGCTCAACACGGCGCTGGACGAGATCTGGGCCGACGACGACACGGCGAACAAGACCTGTACGCATCCTTGGATGTACCTGTACGTCAACTACCGCGGCGGCGTGGGCTTCTGCGACCACCTGATCGGCTCGCCCGCGGAGCACCATCTGATCGGCGATCTGAACACCTCCGGCCTGCGCGAGATCTGGAACAACGAGCAGTACCGGTCGTTGCGCGCCCAGCACGGCGCCGGCCGCGAGCACATCGACCCGAAGTTCGAGGACTGCCGTTGGTGCTACCGCAACCGCTACCTGGACTTCGACCACCAGTCGTATCAGCCGTACGAGAAGCACCGAACGCAGCTGACCCGCTCCCTGTGCGCGTCCTTCGTGCCCGGTCCGGCGCTCGCGCCGCCGAAAAGCCGGCAGCTGCCGTTGACCGTCCACCCGGCGCCCGGCGCCGAGGGGGACCAGTGACGGCACCGCGACGGCCCGCGCGGCCAGGGACGGATGCGCGGTCGTCCACCGCGCCGGGCACCGCGTTCGACGACGCACCGGCCGATCCGGACGAGAGGTGCGACGCGGCCGACCGGACCGCCGGTCCCCGGACCGACCCGGACGAGCGCTCCCACCTGCTTCCGCTGGCCGGCTCCGACTGGGCCGTATGGCGTGACGTCGTGGTGCGCGGCGCCGGCTTCCCAGTGACCGAGGCAGGCCGGCTCTCGGCGCCCGGCCTGGCGCGGGCCGCCGATCTTCCGGACCGGGAGTTCGACGAGCTGTGGAAGGCGGAGCTCGAACGGCTGGCGGACTCACTGCGCGAGGTGGCGGCCGACCCGCGGTTCCGCGAGGCCGTCGCCTGGCAGAACCCCGCCGCGGTGCGCAGCGCCGTGGACAAGGTCGGTCGGCCGGCCGAACCGGGCCGGACCACGGAGCTCAAGCATCTGCAACTCGTCGCCAACTACCTGCAGCGGTACACGGTCAAGAACGACACCATCGGCTTCTTCGGCCCGGCCGCCTGGGGCCGGTTGACCGAGTCCGACCGGCCGATGGACTGTGCCGGCGGGCCCGGCCTGCTCGCCGACCGCACGGTCTACTTCGAGAACTGGGCGATCGACACGCTCGCCCGGCGGCTGTCCGACCAGCCCGGCATGCGTCCATGGCTGCGGCCGGTGCTCTCCGGCGGGGTGTTCGTGGACGACGACCGGCTCCTGCGCCCCTACCGGGAACCCGTCGAGCCGCTGCCCGGCGTCCTGTCGCTGCTCCGGATGTGCGACGGATCGCGGACCCTCGCCGAGCTGGCGGCGCAGCGGAACACCTCGACGGTCGACTCGATCGTCCAGGAGCTGCGGCCGTGGCTGGACGACGGCGTGGTACGGATGGACCTGAGCGGTCCGATCGAGGCGCGTCCCGAACGGACGCTGCGGAAACGGCTCGCCCTGGTCGGCGACCGAGAGCCGCGCGAGCGTGCGCTCGCCGCGCTCGACGAGCTCGAGCGCGGCCGGGACGCGGTCGCCGCGGCGGCCGGCCGGCCAGACCGGCTGATGGCCGCCACCGCGGCGCTGGACGAAGCGTTCGTGCGGATAACCGGCAGCGACGCCGTACGCAGGCACGGCGAGATGTACGCCGGGCGGACCCTGGTCTACGAGGACACCAGGCGCGACGTGGATCTGGCGATCGGACGACCGGTGCAGGCGGCGATCGGCGGGCCGCTCGGCCTGGTGGCCGACAGCGCCCGATGGTTCGCCGGCTGCACCGGTCGAAACTACCTGGACCTGTTCGGCTCCCTGCTCGACCGGCACAGCCGCGCCACCGGCCGCGACCGCCTCCCGTTGTCCCAGATGCTGGGGATGGCCACCCGGCAGCTGACGACCCGCAGCGGGCCGCCGGAACCGGTGGCAGACGCGGTGTCCCGGCTGCAGGCCAAGTGGGCGCGGATCCTCGAGGTACCGGACGGCGCGCGGCGCCACGAACAGACCGTCGAGTCGATCCGGGCCGCGGTCCGCCGGGAGTTCCCCGCGACCGCCCCGTTGTGGTCCGCGGCGCGGCACCACTCCCCCGACCTGATGATCGCCGCGGCCGGGCTGGACGCGGTGCGCCGCGGGCAGTTCACGGCGGTGATGGGCGAGCTGCATCCGGCCACGAACACGCTCGAGGCCCGCCCCTTCGTGGAGCGGCACGCGGACGTCGGCCGGCTGCTCGAAGCCGCGGAGCGCGACCACGCCGGCCACCGCTGGTACTCGGTGCCCAGCAAGGACTCTCCGCTGGTCAACTCCCGCAGCTATCCGGCCGCGCTGCTCTCGCCGCGCTTCCGGTACTGGTGCCTGCACGACAGCGACACCGGCGCGCCCGGGCCGGTGATCCCGTCGGCCGCGCTGGAGGTGTGCCGCGAGAACGGCCGCCTGGTGGTGGTCTCGAAGACCGGCGAGGGACCGTGGAACCTGCTGGAGGTGCTCGCCGAGCAGGTCTCCGCCGCGATCGTGGGCGCGTTCCGCCCGCTGGCGCCGGCCCGGCACGTGCCGCGGATCTCGATCGGCCGGCTGGTGCTCCAACGGGAGGCCTGGAGCTTCGAGCCGGCCGAGCTGGAGTGGGCGTTCGCCAGAACCGCGGCCCGGCGGTTCCGGGAGGCGCAGAAGTTCCGGGAGGCGAACGACATGCCGGTGCGGACTTTCTGCCGCGTGCACACCGAGCGCAAGCCGACCCTGACCGACTTCAGCAGCGTCCTGATGCTCGAACAGACCGCGCGCGCGGTGCGCCGGGCAGCGGCGGGCACCGCCGAACGCCGGAGCGTGACGATCTCGGAAATGCTGCCGGACCTCGGGCAGACCTGGCTGACCGACGCCGCCGGCGCGCCGTACACGGCCGAGCTCCGGATGGTGCTCGTCGACCCGCTCGGTGCCCGGACGGACCGGCCGTGACCCCTGCGGCCATCGAGGCGTCCGGGCTCGGCCGGTCGTTCACCGTTGCGGAACGGGATGCCGGGCTGCGCTCGGCGCTCAGCGTCCTGGTCCGCCGACGCAAGCACCAGGTGCACGCCCTGCACGACGTGGGCATACGCGTCGAGCCGGGAGAGATCGTCGGCGTCCTCGGCGCGAACGGGGCAGGCAAGACCACCCTGCTCAAACTGCTCTCCGGCCTGCTCCATCCCTCGGCGGGGTCGGTGCGCGTCCTGGGCCACGATCCGGCCCGGCGCGAGCCCGCCTACCTGCGCCGCATGGCGCTGGTCATGGGCAACCGGTACCAGCTGCAATGGGATCTGCCCGCCGTCGACTCCTTCGAGCTCAACCGGGCGATCTACCGGATCCCCCGCGAGCGATTCCGGCAGACCAGGGACGAACTGGTCGAACTGCTGGACCTCGGCGACCTGGTGCGCAAGCCGGTACGCAACCTCTCACTGGGCGAACGGATGAAGATGGAGCTGGTCGGCTCGCTGCTGCACCGGCCGGAGATGCTGTTCCTGGACGAGCCGACCCTCGGCCTGGACGTCGCCATGCAGCGGCGGATCCGGACGTTCGTCGCCGAATACAACCGGACCCGATCCGCGACCGTGCTGCTGACCAGCCACTACATGGCCGACATCGAAGCGCTCTGCCAACGGGTTGTGGTGGTCCACTGCGGCCGGGTGCTCCACGACGGAGACCTGTCGCGGCTCGGCGAGCGCTTCGCCGCGCACCGCGACATCGAGGTGACGCCGACCGGTCCCGGCGTGGACCTGAGCGGGTTCGGCGAGTGCCGGCCCGCTTCGGCCGGGCGGTTGCGGGTCCGGGTCCAGGCGGCGCGGGTGCCGGAGGTGACGACCCGGCTGCTGGCCGGGGGCGGGGTCACGGACCTCACGGTGACGCGGCCCGCGATCGAGGACGTCATCGAGCACATCTTCACCTCCGACGCGGTCGACCTGCGGGTCGACCGCGCCGACCCGGCGGGCCGCGGCGCCCCGGCCACGGCGGCGGTTCCATGACGGTCGGGGGCGCGGCGGACCGCGTGCGCGCGCTGGGCGCCTTCTACGCGGCCGCGGGCCGGCAGTCGATGACCCAGCAGCTGACCTATCGCGCCAGCAGTCTGCTGCTGATGGTCGGCATGCTCACCGAACCGGTGATCTACCTGATCGTGTGGTCGGCGATCGCCGACTCCCTGGGCGGATCCGTCAACGGATACACGCCCGGCACCCTGGCGGCCTACTACATCACCTGGACCCTGGTGCGGAACATGAACGTCGGCTACGCGCCGGCCGGGTTCGAGCACCGGATCACCACCGGCCGGATGTCGGGCCGGATGCTGCTGCCGATCCATCCGATCCACTACGACCTGGCCGGCTTCGGCGGGGCCAAGATCGTCTGGATCGCCCAGTGGCTTCCCGTCGCCGCCGTGCTCGTCCTGCTGTTCCACCCGACGGCGCATCCGACCCCGGCAGGCGTGCTGGTCTTCCTGGTTTCGATCTGGGCGGCGTTCGTCATCCGCTCGCTGTTCCTGTGGCTGATCGGGCTGGTCACCTTCTGGACCACCAGGGCGAGCGCGCTGTTCGAGCTCTACCTCCTGTTCGAGCTGCTGCTGTCCGGACGGCTGGTGCCGCTCGCACTGCTGCCGCGGTGGATGCGGAGCGCGGCCGGGTGGTTCCCGTTCGAGTGGACGTTCAGCTTCCCGATCGACGCACTGATCGCCCCCGGCCCGACCACACAGCTCCTGGCAGGGCTGGGCGTCCAGGCGCTGTGGATCGGCGTGGGAGCGCTGCTCGTGGCGGTGGTCTGGCGGCGCGCCGTGCGCCGGTTCACCGGGGTGGGCACGTGAACATGCGCCTGGCCGCGCTGTACCTGCGCCTGCTGCTGCTCAACGAGATGCAGTACCGGGCGAACTTCCTTCTACGCGTCGTCACCTCCGTGCTGTCCCTGGGCACCGTGGTGATCACACTGGCTCTGGTCTTCCGCCAGGTCCAGCGGCTGGACGGCTGGGACCTGGACCAGCTGGTGGTCCTGGCCGGCGTCTACACCACGCTCAGCGGCTTCACCCGGATGCTGGTGATGCCCAACGCACTGGCCTTGTTGACGGACATCCAGGAGGGCACCCTCGACGCGGTGCTGCTCAAGCCCGCCGGTGCCCTGATGGCCGTCAGCGTGCGCTCGTCGCAGGTGTGGCAGGGGCTGGACGTGGTGATCGGCCTGGCCACGACGGCGACCGGTGCGGTGCGCTCCGGCGGCGTGGGCCTGTCGGCGGTCCCGGTCTTCGCCGTCACGCTGCTGTGCGGGGCCGCGCTGATCTACAGCTTCCTGATGTCGATCGCCATCAGCGCGTTCTGGTTCGTGAAGCTGGACAACGTCGCCGAACTGTTCTCGGGCCTGTTCCAGGCGGCACGCTGGCCGGTCGGCCTCTACCCCGGGTGGATGCGGATCGGACTCACGGTCCTGATCCCGATCGGCCTGGCCGTCACGTTGCCCGCCGAAGTCCTCACCTCCCGGGCGACCGGGACGGGCCCGGCCGCGTTGGCCGCGTTCGCCGCCGCCGGCCTCGCCTTCACCCGGTTCCTGTGGCGGCGCGGTCTGCGGCGCTACTCGGGTGCGTCGGCCTAGGGGGTGTTGGCAAAGTCCCACCGGGTCCGACGCGACTTTGCCAACACGCCCTGGAACCTCGTACGGAGATCCTGTGGACATCAGCCTCTTCCCTGTCGACTTCGGTGTCGAGCCCGAGGCCGTGCCGAGCGGCCTTCACCGGATCGCCGACCCGGCCCGTGAGAACCCCTGAGTTCCCGAACGAGAAACGAGAAGACCGATGACACTGCACGAACTCGTCGCCGCGGCGGCGCGGCGCGACCCGCAGGCGCCGGCGGTGATCACGTCACACCGCACGCTCAGCTACGCCGAGCTGGACGGCCTGGCCGAGGCTGTGGCCGAACGGCTGCGCGGATCGGTGCGTCCCGAAGAACTGGTCGCCGTGGCCCTGGACAAGGGCTGGGAGCAGATCGTCGCGGTACTGGGCGTCCTGAAGGCGGGGGCGGCCTACCTGCCGCTGTCCGCCGACCTGCCCGAAGCCCGGCTCCGGCAGCTGGTCGAGCTCGGCCGCTGCTCCCACGTGCTCACACAGGCCTCGCTGCTGACGTCCGTGGCCTGGCCCGCGGACGCGGCCGTCTCCACCCTGGAGGGCATCGCCCCCGCGCCGACCGGACCGGCCGCGGGCACCCGGGACAGCCTGGCCTACGTCATGTTCACGTCGGGCTCGACCGGCACGCCCAAGGGCGTGATGGTGGAGCACGGCGGCGTCGCGGACACCGTGCTGGAGATCAACCGGCGCTTCGGCGTCGGGCCACGGGACCGGTCCCTCGCGCTGACCTCGCTCAGCTTCGACCTGTCGGTCTACGAGATCTTCGGCCCGCTGGCCGCCGGCGGCGCGGTCGTCGTACCGGGCCCGGAGCGTGCGGGCGACCCGGCGCACTGGGCCGAGCTCATGGAGCGACACGGGGTCAGCCTCTGGCACACGGTGCCGGCGCTGTTGGAGATGCTCGTGTCCTGGCTGGGCGAATCCGGCACGCCGGCCCCCGGGCCGCTGCGCCTCGCGATGCTCAGCGGCGACTGGATCCCGGTGAGCCTGCCGGACCGGGTGCGCAACCGGTACCCTGCGGCCCGCGTGGTGAGCATGGGCGGCGCAACCGAGACGTCGATCAACTCCCTCATCTACGAGATCGGCGACGTCGACCCGTCCTGGACCAGCATCCCCTACGGCGACCCGCTGCCGGGCGAGGGCTGCCTCCTGCTCGACGACTCGCTCGCGCCGGTCCCGGCCGGGACCGCCGGCGAGCTCTGCGTCACCGGCACCGGCCTCGCCCGGGGTTACTGGGACGACCCGCGGCAGACCGAGGCCGCCTTCGTCCGGCACCCCGAGCTCGGCGTGCGCATGTACCGCACCGGTGACCGGGCCCGGGTCCGCCCCGACGGCACGCTGGAGCTCCTCGGGCGAAGCGACCTGCAAGTCAAGATCCACGGATTCCGGGTCGAGCTCGGCGAGATCGAGGCCGCGCTGCGCGGCGCCACGGACGTCGACCAGGCGGTCGCCGTCGCGCTCGGCCCCAAGACGGCCCGCGACCGCGTCGTCGCCTTCGTCACCCCCGGCCCGCACGCCGTGCCCGACGAGGCGGCGATCACCGCCGAGCTCGCCGTACGGCTGCCCGGCCACCTCGTTCCGCAGCGGATCCACGTGGTCGCGGAACTCCCGCTGACCGCGAACGGGAAGGTCGACCGGGCCGCGCTCACCGCGACGGCCTCCGCGCGGACCGGCCCGGACGCCGAGCCGCCGCGGCCCGGTACCGAGCAGCAGCTCGCGGACATCCTCACCGAACTGCTCGGCCGCCCGGTCGCCGACCGCTCAGCCGACTTCTTCGAGCTCGGCGGCAACTCGCTGCTGTCCGTACAGTTCGTCACGCGGCTGCGTCGGCGGCTCGGGCTCGACGTCCCCCTGGGCCTGCCGCTCCGGCGGGGCACGATCGCCGGGATGGCCGAGGCGCTCGCGGACCTGCCCACCGTGCGCGAGGCCGCAGAGCCGAGGCTGGCTCCGCGCGCCGGCACCGGTGCAGCACCGGTCTCGTTCGGCCAGGAACAGGTGATGTTCCTCGACCAGCTGGCCGGGGGCAACCGCGCCTACCACTTCCAGTGCGTCATCCGCTTCCGCGGCGAGATCCGGCCGGACCTCGTCCAGCGGGCCCTGACCGAGGTCACCCGGCGGCACGAGATCCTGCGCACCACCTTCCACCTCACCGAGAACGGCCCGATCCAGGTGGTACACGCTCCGGCCGAGGTGCCGCTGCACGAGCGCGATCTGCACGGCGTCCCGGACGCCGACCGCGAAGCGGCGCTGACCGCGGCGCTCCGCGCCGAGTTCGACCGCGACTTCGACCTCGCCACCGGCCCACTGGCCGTATGGACCCTGATCCGGCTGGCGCAGGACGACTGGGCCCTGGTCACGACCGAGCACCACCTGGTGCACGACGGCTGGTCGGTCTCGGTGTTCTGGCGGGAGATCGGCGAGCTCTACTCGGCGTGGGCGGACGGGCGCGAACCCGACCTCGCCGACCTGCCGGTCCAGTTCGCCGACTACGCCGCCTGGCAGCGGGAGCACTACGCCGACCGGCGCGGGCAGGTGCTTCCGTACTGGACGAACCGGCTGGCCGGCGCCGGCACCTTCGACCTGGCCGTGAGCCGACCGCGCCCGCCCAAGCAGACCTTCCGCGGCACGGCGATCCGGGTCGCGGTGCCCGACGACCTCTACGCCCGGCTGCGCGAGTGCGGGCGGGCCGAGGGCGTGTCGCTGTTCGTCGTCATGTTCGCCGGGTTCGCCGTGCTGATGAACCGTTACAGCGGGGCCCGCGACCTGACCATCGGCTCCTGGCTGGCCAACCGCGACGGCCCGGAGACCGAGAACCTGCTCGGCATGCTGGTCAACATGGTCGGCATGCGGCTTCGGTTGGACGAGGACCTGTCCTTCCGCGAGCTGCTCGGCCAGACCCGCGACGCCGTGCTGGAGGCACTGGCGCACGGCGAGGCCCCCTTCGAAGACGTCGTTCGCTCGTTGGACCTGCCGCGCGAATCGAGCCGGAACGCGCTGGTGCAGACCTGCTTCAGCTTCCACGACTCGCCGGTGCCGTCGTTCGACTGGCCGGGGGCGCGGGGCACGCTGGTCGAGCACAACAACGGCAGCGCCAAGTTCGACCTGCCAAGTTCGACCTCAACATCGTCGTCATCCCCCGGGCCGAGCAGCTGCGCCGGACGGGCGACCCGGGCGAGCGGGAGAAGCTCGCCCTGATGTGGGAGTTCAACACCGACCTGATCGACCAGGACGCGGCGCAGCGCATGGTCGACCACTACCTGCGGCTGCTGACCTCGGCGGTGGACGATCCGGGCACGCCGGTCGACGCCCTGGACATGCTCGTGCCCGAGGACCGCACGGCCATCGCCGCCTCGAACGGAACCGCGCGGGACTTCCCGGTCGAGGACGACGTCGTCGCGCTCATCGCGCGCCAGGTCGCCGCGCGCCCGGACGCCCCGGCGGTCACGGCGAGCGGGCGGACGCTGACCTACGCCGAACTCCAGGCCCGGGCCGGCGGGCTGGCCGGCCGGCTGGCCGCGCTCGGCATCGGCCCCGGCGACCGGGTCGGCCTGTGCGTCGACCGCTCCGTCACCGCCGTGGTCGCACTGCTGGGCGTGCTGCTGACCGGCGCCGCCTTCGTGCCGCTGGACCACCGGCACCCCGCGGCTCGGAACGAGTACATGCTCGACGACGCCGACGTCAAGGTCATCGTGACCACTCCGGAGATCGGCGGCCGCTTCCCCGGCCGTCACCGGGAGTTCGTCAACGGCGAACCCGGACCGGCTCCCGAGTACGTCGCCGACCCTGGGGGCGAGGCGTACGTGCTCTACACCTCGGGCTCGACCGGCCGGCCCAAGGGCGTGCGAGTGCCGCGGCGCGCGCTGGCCGGACTCCTGGCCTCGATGCGAGACCGGATCGGCTTCACCGAGGCCGACACGCTGCTGGCCGTGACCACGCTGGCCTTCGACATCTCGCTGCTGGAACTGCTGCTCCCGCTCGTCTCCGGCGGCCAGGTGGTCATCGCCGACGAGAGGTCGACCTCGGACGGGGAGGCGCTGGTCGGCCTGCTGGCCCGGCACTCGGCCACGGTGATGCAGGCGACGCCGCTGACCTGGCGCATGCTCGTGGCCGCGAAGTGGTGGCCGGCCAACCGGTTCACCGCGCTGTGCGGCGGGGAGGCGATGCCCGCAGACCTGGCGGCGGAGCTGGTCGAACGGGCCGCCGTCTGCTGGAACCTGTACGGCCCCACCGAGACCTCCATCTGGTCGACGGCGCACCGGCTCGACGGCGGCGAGTCGCCGGTACCGATCGGCACGCCGCTGGCCAACACCTTGGCCCGGGTCCTCGACGACCGGCTTCGGCCGGTGCCGCCGGGTCTGCCGGGCCAGCTCTACCTGGGCGGTACCGGCGTCGCCGACGGCTACACCTCCGCCGCACTCACCGAGGAGCGCTTCACCGCCCTGCCCGGCGAGGACGGCCGGTTCTATCGGACCGGCGACGTGGTGCGGTTGCGGACCGACGGTGGGCTCGAGTTCCTGCATCGCGCGGACCGGCAGCTGAAGCTGCGGGGCTACCGGATCGAGCCGACCGAGATCGAGCAGGTGCTGCTCGCCCACCCGGCCGTGGCGGATTGCGCCGTCGAGCCGAAGGGCGACCCGGCCGGACTGATCGGCTACGTCGTCAAGGCCGACGCCTCCGTGACCTCCGCCGAACTGACCGAGCACCTCGCGGCCGCGCTGCCCGCCTACATGGTGCCGCAGGCACTCGTCGACCTGGATCAGCTGCCCTTGTCACCGAGCGGCAAGCTGGACCGGGCGGCGCTGCCGGAGCCCGGCCCGTCGGCCGGGTCCGCGGACCCGGCCGACCGCGCCCCACTGACCGGGCCCGAGCAGGAGGTGGCCGCGCTCTGGTCGGAGGTACTCGGCGGCGCCGCCGTGGGACCGGGCGACGACTTCTTCGAGATCGGCGGGCACTCCCTGCTGGCCATGCGCCTGGTGTCCAGGGTCCGGGCGAAGCTGGGCCGCGAGATCAGCGTGGACACGGTGTTCGACTTCCCGACGGTGCGGTCGATGACGGCCGAGCTGCGCCGGATGGGCCGATGAGCGCCCCGCAGGCGTTCGCCCCCACATCGGCCACCGCGGCCTACGTGGGGGAAAGGTTCGGGCTGGCCGACACCGCGCTCACCGCGGAGCCGACGGCCCGCGGGCTGTGCGGCCGGATCTGGGAGCTGGCGGCCGTCGGCACCCGGTACGCGCTCAAGGAGCTGTTCTGGGACGACGACCAGGACGAGCAGGAGACCCGTGGCCGGGTCCGGTTCGAGACGGCGGCGCGGGCCGCCGGGGTCGGGTGCCCGCAGAGCCTGCCCACCGTGGACGGCGACTACCTGTGCCGGCTTCCCCCGGAACTCGGGAACGTCTACGTCCGGCTCTACAGCTGGATCGACGGCAGGCCCCTGACTCCTGCGGACCATGCCACCGAGCACGCCGCGGACTGGCTCGGCGACAGCCTGGCCCGGCTGCACCGGCTGCGTCTGCGGGACGCGGGCGCCGGTGCGCCGGACAGCAGGTTCGAGCGCGTGCCGGCCGCGGATCAGTGGCAGGAGCTGCTCGACGCGCTGCGCGCACAGCGCGTCGAGTGGGCCGACGGGCTCGAACGGCTGATGCCCGCAGTCGGGGAGCTGTCCGAGCTCGTCGTCCCCCTGGACCGGGACGCCCTGATCATGTGCCACCTCGATCTCACGCCCGCGAACGTGATGCGCGAGCGCACCGGCGGGTTCGTGCTCGTCGACTGGGACAACGCCGGACCGGGCTCGGCCGACCATGAGCTCGCCGCGGCCCTGATGACCTGGCACGCGCCCGACGACCGGGCGCGGACGGACCGCGTCGCCGCCACGGCGGCCGCGTACGCACGGGCCGGCGGCCCCGGCCGTGTCGGGGACCTGTCGTGTTTCTCCGGGTACCTGTGCGCGGTCCTCAACAACCTGTACACACAGGCGTCGGTCGCGATCGCGGCGGACGCGTACGAAGAACACCGAGAGCTCGCGCGGGCCAAGGTCCGGCAGGTGATGGCGAACCTGCCCAGCCGGTCCGTGCTCGAACAGGTCGCCCTGAGCGCCGAGAACCGATGAGAGGGACGCAGCGATGACGATGAAGTACGGGAAGATCGCCGGCGTGGACCGCGAGGTCTCGCGCATCACGCTCGGCACGTCCGGCATGCGGACGTACGAGAAGGCCGCACCCCTGCTGGAGCACTTCTTCGGGCAGGGCGGCAATCTCCTGGACACGGCCTTCGCCTACGGCGGCGGCGTGTGCGAGGAGGTCCTCGGCACGTGGCTGGCGCCAAGGGGGCGCACCCGCCGAAGTGCACGCCCGAGACGATCGCCGAAGAGCTCTCGATCTCCCTGGAGCGCCTGGGCGTCACGCGTGTGGACGTGTACCTGCTGCACCGCGACGACGAGCAGATCCCGGTCGGCGAATGGGTGGACGCGTTGGAGGCCGAGGTGCGCGCCGGCCGAATCGGCGCCTACGGCGGTTCCAACTGGCGACGGGCCCGCGTCGAGGAGGCCACCGCGTACGCGCGTTCCACGGGCGGACAGGGCTTCGCCGCGGTGAGCAACCACTTCGCGCTGGCGGAGATGGCCGAGCCGCTGTACCCGGGGTGCATCGCAGCCGACGAGGACGACCTCGCCTGGTTCGCCCGGAACGACGTGGCGCTGATCCCCTGGTCCAGCCAGGCCCGCGGGTTCTTCTCCAGCGTCGACCCCGGCCTGCTCGACCCGAACATGGTGCGCTGCTGGGACACCCCGACCAACCGCGGCCGCCGCGAGCGCGCCCGGCAGCTGGCCGCGCGGCTCGGCACCGAGACGATCAACGTCGCCCTCGCCTACGTACTGGCGCACCCGGCGGCCTTCCCCATCATCGGGCCCCGCGACCCGGCCGAGGCCGCGATCGCGCTCGGTGCCCTGAACGTCGAGCTCGACGCCGCCGCGCTCGCCGAGCTGAACGGCAACGGGCGGGTGGGCTGAACGGCGACGGGCGGGTGGGCCGACCCCCCACCGGCCGGACAGGGAGGAAGACGATGACGAGTCGGGAAGTACTGCCGAGCCTGGTCGGCGACGTCTCGGACTTCTACGCGAAACACTGGCGCACCGCTCCGGCGGTGTTCAGGCCGCGGGAGCGACAGGAGCAGGCGCCCGACTCGACGGGCCCGATCAGCCTGCAGGAGGTCGACGACGCGATCGATTCGGGACTGCTGCGCGTGCCCTACGTGGAAATGGTGCGCAAGTCCACACCGATCGACGCAGGCGACTACACGAAGGCGCGAACGGTGAACAACGTGCTCGCCGAGGGCTTCGCGGATGCCGAGGGCATCAGGCGCATGATGGACGACGGCGTGACTCTGCTGCTGCGCAATGTGGAGCACTGGCACGTGGGCACCCGCGAGGCCGCCGCGCTGCTCGAACGGGAGCTCGGGCACCGCGTCGAGGCGTTCCTGTTCGCGACCCCGCCCGGCGAGCAGGGCCTGCCCGTACACCGCGACGACGCCGACGTGCTGCTGGTGCAGATCCGGGGCGGCAAGCGCTGGAAGGTCTACGACGGACCGCGCGACACCGCCTGGTCGCCGGGCCGGGCCGGCAACGTGGGCCCGGCGCTGCTGACGGAGGTCGTGCGCGAGGGCGAGGTGCTCTACGTCCCGCGCGGATACGCACACGAGGCGGTCGGAGAGCAGGACGAGCTGTCCGTGCACCTGTCGTTCACGGTCCGGGAGGTCGGCCGGTCCGATCTGTATGCGGCATTGGAGCGCCTCCTGCTGGATGGGATGCCGCTCAATCACCGCCCGCGCACAGAGCAGGAGCTGCTGGCCGACGCCGAGCACCTGCTGGACCGGTTCCGCGCCGGGGCCGGCAGGCTCACCGCCGCCGACGTCCTCGCCGAGGCGCGCCGGGCGGAGGCCACCGGCGGTGAACCCTCCCGATCCGCGCTGGCCAGGTTCGACCGCACCGTGGAGACGCCTTCGTGACGCGGACACGAAGGCCTTGAAGCCCCTACGGATTTGACGGTGTGTCCGATTCGGACGGTGCCCACTCTCCGGATGGCCTCTCAGCAGTTGCCGAAAGGCCATCCGGCCTTGGTCACTGGAGACCGACTACCTTGAACGGTAAGCCCGGTGCGCCGCGATCAGGTCGCGGTACCAGGCGTACGAGGCCCTCGGGGTGCGCTGCTGGGTCTCGAAGTCGACGTGGACGAGGCCGAAGCGCTGGTGGTAGCCCTCGGCCCATTCGAAGTTGTCGAGCAGGGACCAGGTGTAGTAGCCGCGGACGTCGACTCCTTCCGCCACGGCGGCGGCGAGGGCGTCGAGGTGGGTGGCGAGGTAGGAGACGCGGGTGGGGTCGTCGAGGCCCTCGGTGGTGGAGCAGCCGTTCTCGGTGACGGTGACGGGCGGGAGGGCGGCGCCGTAGCGGTCGCGGAGGCCCACCAGGAGTTCGCGCAGGCCGTCGGGGACGATCGGCCAGTCGAAGGCGGTGCGGGGGACGTCGGGGATCTCGACGAAGTCGAAGGGGAGGCCCGGGTCGGTGGGGGCCGCGATGCGGGTGGGGTTGTAGTAGTTGACGCCGAGGCCGGTGAGGGGGGTGGCGGAGATGAGGTCGAGGTCGCCGGGGCGGACGGCGCCGCGGAGGTCGGGGCCGGTGCCGAAGGCGGTGAGGTCGGGGTAGCGGCCGAGGAGGAGCGGGTCGGTGAACAGGCGGTTGTGGAGGGTGTCGTAGGCCTCGGCGGCGGCCAGGTCGGCGTCCGAGGACGAGGCGGCCTGTACGGGCGTGAGGTTGTTGGAGACGAGGACGTCGAGGCCGCGCTCGTGGAGCAGGGCGGCGGCGAGGCCGTGGGCGAGGAGCTGGTGGTGGGCGACCGGGAGGGCGTCGAGCATCAGGGCGCGGCCGGGGGCGTGGATGCCGAGGGCGTAGCCGTAGACCATGTGCACGAAGGGTTCGTTGAGGGTGATCCAGGCGGGGACGCGGTCGCCGAGGCGGTCGGCGACGAGGGCGGTGTAGTCGGCGAACCGGTACGCGGTGTCGCGGTTCAGCCAGCCGTCGGCGTCCTCCAGGGCCTGCGGGAGGTCCCAGTGGAAGAGGGTGGGCAGCGGGGTGATGCCGGCTTCGAGGAGGGCGTCGACCAGGCGGTCGTAGAAGGCGAGTCCGGCGGGGTTGAAGGGGCTCGCGCCGGTGGGCTGGACGCGGGGCCAGGCGATCGAGAAGCGGTAGCCGTCCAGCCCGAGGTCCTTCATCAGCGCGATGTCCTCGGGGTACCGGTGGTAGTGGTCGCAGGCCACCGCACCCGTGTGGCCGTCGCGGACCGCGCCGGGGCGGGCGGCGAAGGTGTCCCAGATCGAGGGGCCGCGGCCGTCCTCCGCCACCGCCCCCTCGATCTGGTAGGCGGCGGTGGCGGCACCCCAGCGGAATCCCGCGGGCAGGTCGAGACGATCCGGCATGGCAGCCTCCTCGGACAGAAATATGAGGACTGCTCATGTTACTGGGGTCACGTCGGAATGCCAGAGGAGGCGGGGAGGTCCGCGGGTTCGAGCGTGGAGAGCTGGTCGGGGGTGGGGGTGACGGCCTCGGCCATCCGCTGGGCCTGGCGTTCGGTCATCTCCTGGAAGGTCTGCCGGGCCGAGCGGCCGTTGCCGAAACCGGCGCCGCGCGGGAGCGTCTCGAAGTGCCGGAGCAGGCGCAGGCGCGCCGGACCGGTCAGCGCGTAGCGGTGCTCGCGCGCCTGGTGCTCGACGATGGCCACCAGGTCGGCGGCGGAGTAGTCCTCGAAGAGCAGGGTGCGGGTGAAGCGGGAGGAGAGCCCGGGGTTGGAGCCGATGAAGCGCGCCATGTCCGCCGGATAGCCGGCGGCGATCACCACGACGTCGTCGCGATGGTCCTCCATCAGCTTGACCAGGGTCGCCACCGCCTCCAGGCCGAAGTCGTGCCCGCCGGACTCGGGGACGAGCGAGTAGGCCTCGTCGATGAACAGGACGCCGCCGAGCGCCCGGTTGAAGGCCGCCGCCGTGCGCGGGCCGGTGTGGCCGACGTACTCGCCGACCAGCGCGCTGCGGTCGACCTCGACCAGGTGGCCGCGGCGCAGCAGGCCGAGGGCCTTGAGCAGGCGGCCGTAGAGGCGGGCGACGGTGGTCTTGCCGGTCCCGGGGTTGCCGGCGAAGACGAGGTGGCGGCTGAGCGGCGGCGCGGGCAGGCCGGCCTCCTCGCGCAGCCGGACGGCCTGCATCAGCTTCACCATCGAGTGGACGTCGTGCTTGACCCGCTCCAGGCCGACCAGGGTGGCGAGTTCGGCCAGCAGGTCGTCCAGGTGCTCCTCCTCGGGCTCCGCCGTGGGGAGTTCGGCGG
>NZ_JZWY01001315.1:0-555 GCF_000966955.1 Streptomyces sp. NRRL S-495 | reverse complement strand
GCGTCCGCGCCGGGCCGCGGTGTCCGCGTTCGGTGTCTCCGGCACCAACGCCCACGTCATCGTCGAGCAGGCCCCGGTGGAGGAGACCGCGCCGGCCGAGGCCGCGCCCGCAGCCGCGCCCGCCCCCGCCGTCCTCCCGTACGTGCTCTCCGCCCGCACCCCCGAGGCGCTCACCGCCCACGCCGCCCGGATCGCCGACCGGCTGCCCGGCACCCGCCCCGTCGACGCCGCGTTCACCCTGGCCACCGGCCGGGCCGCGCTCGACGAGCGCGCCGTCGTCGTCGCCCCGGCCGCCGACGCGGCCGAGGCCCTGCGCGCGCTCGGCGGCCCCGGCGTCGTCCGCGGCCGGGCCGGCACCCCCGGCCGGACCGTCTTCGTCTTCCCCGGCCAGGGCTCCCAGTGGGCCGGCATGGCCGCCGGACTGCTCGACACCGAACCCGCCTTCGCCGCAGCCCTCACCCGCTGCGCCGAGGCCCTGGCCCCGCACACCGACTGGTCGCTGCTCGACGTCGTCCGCGGCGCCGCCGACGGCCCCGACCCGGACCGGGTGGACGT
>NZ_JZWY01001314.1:0-1344 GCF_000966955.1 Streptomyces sp. NRRL S-495 | reverse complement strand
GCCTACGTCGCGGGCGGCCTCGACCTCGCCGACGCGGCCCGGGCCCGGATCTCCCACCGGGGCGGCATGGTGTCCGTGCCGCGCCCGCTGGCCGAGGTCGAACGGCGGATCACCGCCTGGCCCGGCCGGCTCTCCATCGGCGTCGTCAACGGCCCGCAGGCCACCGTCGTCTCCGGCGACCTCGACGCGCTCGCCGAACTCACCGCCGCGTACACCGCCGAGGGCGTCACCGTCCGACCGGTCAACATCGACTACGCCTCGCACTCCGCGCAGACCGAGGCGCTGCGCGAGGAACTCCTCGGTCTGCTCGCCGACCTGCGGCCGCGCACCGGCACCGTGCCGCTGCTGTCCACCGTCACCGGGGAGTGGCAGGACACCGCCGCCCTGGACGCCGGCTACTGGTACCGGAACCTGCGCCACACCGTCCGCTTCGAGCAGGCCACCCGCCGGCTCGCCGAGACCGGGCACACCGTGTTCGTCGAGGTCTCCCCGCACCCGGTGCTCACCGGCGCGATCGAGGACACCCTGGACGCGGTGGGCCCGGCCGCCACCGCGTCCGCCGTCGTCACCGGCTCGCTGCGGCGCGGGCAGGGCGGCCGCGAGCGCTGGCTCACCTCCGTCGCCGAGCTGTCCGTGCGCGGCGTGGCCGTCGACTGGACGGCGGCCTTCGCCGACGCCCGGCCCGCGCACGCCGAGCTGCCCGGCTACCCGTTCCAGCGGCAGCGCTACTGGCTGGACGCCAGCCGCTCCCCGGAGCTGACCGCCGCCCCGGGCGGGCCCGCCGGGGACAGCCTGTTCTGGGACCTGGTCGGCGAGCAGGACGCGGGCCGCCTCGGCGAGGCGATCGGCGTCGACGGCGACCGGCTGGTCCCCGTGCTGCCCGCGCTCGCCTCCTGGTGGGACCGGCGCCGCGCCGCGACCGCCGCCGACGGCTGGCGGCACCGCGTCGTCTGGCGGCCCGTCGGGACCCCGACGGCGACCGCGACCGCCACCGAGGGCCGCTGGCTGCTCGTCCTCCCGGAGGGCATCGACGCGGAGGACCACCCCTGGGCGAGCGGCCTCACCGAGGCGCTCGGCGCCCACGGCGCCACCGTCCGGCTGCTCACCGCCGGCGTCGACCGGCCCGCCCTGGCCGCCGAACTGGCCCGGCTGACCACCGAGGACGGCCCGCTGACCGGCGTGGTCTCCCTGCTCGGCCTGCGCCCCGGCGCCCACCCCGAGCACCCCGAACTCCCCTGGGCGCACGCCGCCCAGGTGGCCCTGGCCCAGGCCCTGGACGACGCGGCCGCGCCCGCCCCCGTCTGGTACCTCACCCGGGGCGCCGTCAGCACCGGGCCCGCCGAC
>NZ_JZWY01001313.1:0-1702 GCF_000966955.1 Streptomyces sp. NRRL S-495 | reverse complement strand
CCCCGGGCCCGCCGACGCCGCGACCGACCCCGTCACCGCCCCCGAGCAGGCCCTGACCTGGGGCTTCGGCGCGATCCTGGCCGCCGAGCAGCCCGCCCTCCACGGCGGCCTGATCGACCTGCCCGCCGAGCCCGACCGGCACACCTGGCAGCAGGCCGCCGCCCTGATCACCGACCGCTCGCCCGAGCGGGAGAGCGAACTCGCGCTGCGCCCGGCCGGCGCCTTCGCCCGCCGGCTGGCCCCCGCCGCGCCGTCCGCCCCGGCGGACCGGCCCTGGGAGCCGCGCGGCACCACCCTCATCACCGGTGGCACCGGCGCGCTCGGCGGCCATGTCGCCCGCTGGCTGGCCGCGCGCGGTGCCGAGCACCTGCTGCTGGTCGGCCGGCGCGGCGCCGAGGCGCCCGGGGCCGCCGTCCTGGAGGCCGAACTCGCCGCCCTCGGTACCCGGGTGAGCTTCGCCGCGGCCGACGTCGCCGACCGCGAGCAGCTCGCCGCCGTCCTCGCCGGGATCCCCGCCGAACTGCCGCTCAACGCGGTCGTCCACACCGCCGCCGCCCTGCACGACGGCCTGCTCCCCACCCTCGGCGCCGACCGGCTCGCCGCCGCCCTGCGCGCCAAGGCGGGCGCCGCCCGGCTGCTGCACGAGCTCACCGCGGACCTGCCGCTGACCGCGTTCGTGCTGTTCTCCTCGCTCGCGGGCGTCGCCGGCATCCCCGGCCAGGCCAACTACGCACCCGGCAACGCCTACTTGGACGCCCTCGCCGCCGAGCGCCGGGCCGCCGGACTGCCCGCCACCTCGATCGCCTGGGGCCACTGGGCGGGCGCGGGCATCGCCGCCGACGGCGCCGAGCGGCAGCTGCTCCGGCACGGGCTCGCCTCGCTGCCGCCCACGCAGGCCGTCGAACTGCTCGGCGCCGCGCTGGACCAGAGCGAGAGCCACCTGGTCGTCGCCGATGTCGACTGGGCGGCCCTGTTCCGGGGCCGGGACCAGCGCCTGGTGGTCGAACTGCTGCCCCGCGAGGGCGCGGCCGGTCCGGCCCACCAGGGCGCCGCCGCCGAGGCCGACCTGGTCGCCCGGCTCGGTGCGCTGCCCGCCGCCGAGCGCCGCCGCAGCCTGCTCGGCGTCGTCCGGGCCGAGGCCGCCGCCGTGCAGCGGCACCGCTCGGCGGACGCCGTCGACCCGGCCAGGGCCTTCCAGCAGCAGGGCTTCGACTCGCTGACGGCCGTGGAGTTCCGCAACCGCCTCGGCGCGGTCACCGGCCGCCGGCTGCCCGCGACCGCCGTCTTCGACCACCCCACGCCAGCCGCGCTCGCGGACTGGCTGGCGGACGAACTGTGGGGCGCGGCCGACGCCGACCCGCAGGGCGACCGGACGGCCGCCCAGGCCCCCGGCGCGGCCGTCGGGACCGATCCGATCGTCATCGTCGGCATGGCCTGCCGCTACCCCGGCGGGGTCGCCTCGCCGGAGGACCTCTGGCGGCTGGTGGCCGACGGCGTCGACGCGCTCACCGAGTTCCCGGCCGACCGGGGCTGGGACCTCGACTCCCTGTACTCGCCCGACGACCGCGACCGGCCCGGCACCTCCTACTCCCGGCACGGCGGATTCCTCGACGGCATCGGCGAGTTCGACGCCGAGTTCTTCGGCATCCCGCCGCGCGAGGCCCCCGCGATCGACCCCCAGCAGCGGCTGCTGCCCTGGCGA
>NZ_JZWY01001312.1:0-277 GCF_000966955.1 Streptomyces sp. NRRL S-495 | reverse complement strand
ATCCCGCCGCGCGAGGCCCCCGCGATCGACCCCCAGCAGCGGCTGCTGCTGGAGACCACCTGGGAGCTCTTCGAGCGGGCCGGGCTCGACCCGACCGCCCTGCGCGGCAGCCGGACCGGCGTGTTCGCGGGCATCTCCGGCCGCGACTACGCGAGCGGCGCCCAGCAGGTGCCGGCGGAGCTGGAGGCCTACCTCGGCATCGGCAACGCGGGCAGCGTTGCCTCCGGCCGGATCTCCTACACCTTCGGCTTCGAGGGCCCGGCGGTGACCGTGGACA
>NZ_JZWY01001311.1:0-256 GCF_000966955.1 Streptomyces sp. NRRL S-495 | reverse complement strand
ACGCGCGCCGCAACGGCCACGAGGTGCTGGCGGTGCTGCGCGGCAGCGCGGTCAACCAGGACGGCGCCTCCAACGGTCTCACCGCACCCAGCGGGCCTTCGCAGCAGCGGGTGATCCGGGCGGCGCTGGCCAACGCGGGCCTGAAGCCCGACGAGGTCGACGTGGTCGAGGCCCACGGCACCGGCACCACCCTTGGCGACCCGATCGAGGCGCAGGCGCTGATCGCGACCTACGGGCAGCAGCGGTCGCCCGAACA
>NZ_JZWY01001310.1:0-691 GCF_000966955.1 Streptomyces sp. NRRL S-495 | reverse complement strand
CGGGCGGCGTTGGAGGAGCGGGCGGTGGTGCTGGGTGATCCGGCGGCGCTGCGTGATCCCGAGGGCGTGGATGTGGTGCGGGGGGTGGCGGGTTCGGGCGGTCTGGCGTTCCTGTTCTCCGGGCAGGGTTCCCAGCGGGTGGGTATGGGGCGTGAGTTGTATGCGTCGCAGCCGGTGTTTGCTGGGGCTTTCGATGCGGTGGCGGGGGCGTTGGGGCTGCCTTTGGCGGAGGTGATCGCTTCGGGTGAGGGGTTGGACGAGACGGGGTGGACGCAGCCGGCGTTGTTCGCGGTGGAGGTGGCGCTGTTCCGGTTGTTCGAGTCGTGGGGTGTGCGGCCGGACTTCGTCGCGGGTCATTCGATCGGTGAGTTGGCGGCGGCGCATGTGGCGGGGGTGCTGTCGTTGGAGGATGCGGCGGTGCTGGTGGGTGCGCGGGCGCGGTTGATGCAGGCGTTGCCCGGTGGTGGGGCGATGGTGGCCCTGGAGGCGACGGAGGAGGAGGTCCGGGCGGTTCTGGTGGACGGCGTGGACGGTGTGGACATCGCCGCCGTCAACGGGCCCCGGTCGGTGGTGGTTTCGGGTGACGAGGCGGCCGTCGAGAGTGTCCGCGAGCAGTTCGCGGACCGTCGTACGCGTCGGCTGCGGGTCAGCCACGCGTTCCACTCGGCGCACATGGACGGCATGCTGGACG
>NZ_JZWY01001309.1:0-339 GCF_000966955.1 Streptomyces sp. NRRL S-495 | reverse complement strand
CGCACATGGACGGCATGCTGGACGAGTTCCTGACCGTCGCACAGACCCTGACCTTCCACCGGCCGACGGTTCCCGTGGTCTCCAATGTCACCGGGAAGCTCGCCACCGTCGAGGAGATCACCGACCCGGAGTACTGGGTGCGGCAGGTCCGTGGCGCCGTGCGCTTCGCCGACGTGGTCACCACCCTGGCCGACGAGGGCGCGACGACCTTCGTCGAACTCGGCCCCGACGGCACCCTGGCCGGTCTGGTCGGCGGCATTCTCGACACCGCCGCCGACCCGGACCTGACCGCCACGGCCGTGCTCCGCCGGGAGCGGCCCGAGGAGCGGACGGCGCTGA
>NZ_JZWY01001308.1:0-1258 GCF_000966955.1 Streptomyces sp. NRRL S-495 | reverse complement strand
AGCGGACGGCGCTGACGGCGCTCGCCCGGATCCACGTCCAGGGCCACCAGGTCGACTGGACCGCCCTGCTGGGCAACGCCCGTCCGTCCGTCGTGCTGCCGACCTATCCGTTCCAACGCCGCCGCTACTGGCTGGAGCCCGCCGCCCGGAGCGGTGACCCCGAGGGCCTCGGACTGACGCCCACCGGTCACCCGCTGCTCGGCGCGGTGGTCGCCCTGCCCGACGGTGAGGGCGTGCTGCTCACCGGCAGTCTCTCCCTCGCCACCCACCCATGGCTCGCCGACCACGCCGTGCAGGGGACCGTGATCGTCCCGGGCACCGCCCTGCTGGAATCGGTGATCCGGGCCGGCGACGAGGTCGGCGCGAGCGCCCTGGACGAGCTGGTGATCGAGGCGCCGTTCGTGCTGCCCGAGCAGGGTGCGCTGCACCTGCGGGTGACCGTCGGCGCGCCGGACGAGGCCGGCGCGCGCCGGGTGGCCGTCCACTCGCGGCCCGCCACGGGTCCGGCGTTCCCGGCGACCTTCGACGACACCTGGACCAGGCACGCGAGCGGCACCCTGCTGGGCGCTCCCGCCGCCGGCCCGGTGGTGAGCCTGGAGCAGTGGCCGCCGGCGGGTGCGCAGGCGCTGGACATCGAGCACCTCTACGAGGAGCTCGCCGCTGGGGGCCTTGCCTACGGGCCCGCCTTCCGGGGGCTGCGGGCCGCCTGGCGGGACGGCGACACCTTCTTCGCCGAGGTCGCGCTGCCCGAGGGAACGGCCGGGGAGGCCGCGCGGTTCGGCCTGCACCCCGCGCTGCTGGACGCGGCCGTTCACCTCACCGTGCACCAGCGGCTGGTCGACAGCCCGCCCGGGGTGAGCCGGCTGCCGTTCGCCTACAGCGGGGTGCGACTGCACGCCGCCGGGGCGAGCGCGCTGCGGGTCCGGCTCCGGTACACCGAGCCGGAGGTGCTGGCCGTCGACGTCGCGGACGCCACCGGCGCACCGGTCGCCTCGGTGGAGGCGCTCCGGGCCCGGCTGGTCTCCGCCGAGCAGCTGGCCCCGGCGGGCGGCGTCGACCGGGACACGCTCTTCGGGCTCGACTGGCCGGAGGTGGCCCTCGCGGGCGCTTCGGTACCGCTGGGCGAGGTGCTGCCGGTCGACGGGGACGTGACGGAGACCTTGTCGGCCCTCCAGTCCTGGCTGGCGCAGGACACCGGTGAGGGCGACCCGCTCGTCGTGCTGACGCGTCTCGCGGTGGCGGTCGACGAGTCGGAGGC
>NZ_JZWY01001307.1:0-1755 GCF_000966955.1 Streptomyces sp. NRRL S-495 | reverse complement strand
GGGTCGGTGCGGATCCAGCCCCGGGCCCGCCACCAGGTGAGGGCGGCGCGCAGGGTGGACAGTTCGCGGTTGAGGGTGCGCGGGTCGGTCCCGGCGCGACGGCGGTCGACGGCGGTCCGCAACCGGTCGGCGGCCGAGGGGTGGTCGAGCAGGGCGAGCGGCAGGACGGGCGGCCGGGCGCGGCGCCGTGCCGGTCCGGCCGGGACGGGGCGGTCGGCGAGCGCCCAGGCCCAGGTGTCCAGGGCGATCCGGTAGACGCGGCGGGAGCTGTCGCCGAGTCCGGCGGCGGCCAGGTAGCGCTCGACGGCGACCGCGTACTCGACCGGGGGCGGGGAGGCCATGCCGATACCTGCTTTCCGCAGTAAACGAGGCTGGCGCGCTCCTCGGAAGGATAGCGCCAGGCGCAGTAAACGGCAGGTGAAAGCCATTTTTTGCGCCGTTTACTGCGGTAGTCGGTTCGCGGTCGGAAATTGATACGAAAAGGCTCAACCTTTTCTTCGGAAAGCCTTGTCGGCCGCTTCCGCGGGTGGGCAGACTGGGCGCCCATGACAGGGGAGACGGAACGATTCCCGGCCCGCCGTCGACGGCTTCCCGGCCGTCCGGCCGTGCTGGGCGAACGCGACTTCAGGTGGTTCTTCGTCGGCTACGCGACCTCGCTGGTCGGCTCCTCCATGGCGCCCGTGGCGGTGGCCTTCGCCGTGCTCGGCGACGGGGGCGGCGGGACGGAGCTGGGCTGGGTGATGGCCGCCCGGATCCTGCCGATCGTGCTGGTGATGCTGTTCGGCGGGGTGGTCGCCGACCGGCTGGGCAGCCGTCGGGTGATGCTCGCCGCGGACGTGCTGCGCTGCGCGGTGCAGGGCGCCTTCGCGGTGCTGCTGCTCACCGGGCACGCGCGGCTCTGGGCGATGGTGGCGCTGGTCGCCGTCTGGGGCCTGGGCGAGGGGGTGTTCCTGCCCTCGCTGGGCGCGCTGGTGCCCACGCTGGTCCGTCGGGAGGAGCAGCTTCCGGACGCCAACACCTTGCTGGGGCTGGCGCGTTCGGTGTCGACGGTGGCCGGCCCGGCGCTCGCCGGCGTGATTACGGCGGGGTACGGGCCTGGGGCGGTGCTGGTGATCGACGCGGTGACCTACGGGGTCGGCGCGCTCGCGCTGGCCCGGCTGTCCGTCGCTCCCCCGGGGGCGAAGGCGGGGACGGAGGCGGGGGCGGGCGACCGCGAGGACTCGATGCTGGCCGATCTCCGCAACGGCTGGAGCGCGTTCCGCTCCCGGCGCTGGCTCTGGGTGACCACCGTGCAGATGGGGCTGTTCAACCTGCTGGTCTGGGCGCCGTTCCTGGTGCTCGGCCCGCTGACCGCGCAGCGGGAGCTGGGCGGGGCGCGGGCCTGGGGCCTGGTGATGGGCGTGTACGGGGTCGGGGCGGTACTGGGCGGGCTGTTGATGCTCGGGCGCCGGCCCGGGCGGCCGCTCGCGGTGGCGACGGTGGCGACCCTCGGCTGGGCGCTGCCCTCGGCCTCGCTCGCGGCGGGGCTGCCGCTGGGCTGGACGGTCGCGGCGGCATTGGTGGCGGGGTCCGGCTCGGCGGTCTGCGGCTCGCTGTACGAGTCCACGCTGCAGCGCTGGGTGCCGGCCGAGGTGCTGGCGCGGGTGACGGCGTTCGGCGGGCTGGGCGCGTTCGTGCTGGGGCCGCTGGGCCTGGCGGCGGCCGGGCCGGGTGGGGGTGGCGGCCGTGCTGGCCTTCGGCGCGGGGTGGCAGCTG
>NZ_JZWY01001306.1:0-1789 GCF_000966955.1 Streptomyces sp. NRRL S-495 | reverse complement strand
GCGGGGGATGCCGCCCGCCGGCGCGGCCCCGCGAGGGTTGCCCAGGGGGACCAGACGTGGGAAGACGACACCGTGGAGGCCGAACCGTGCACCGGAGCATCACCAGGACCTACCTGAAGCACTACGCGAACGTCCACCGGGGAGCCGCCGAGCTGATGCCGCTCACCGGCGCGCAGCGGAGGTTCCACCACACCAGGTCCGCCGATCCGCACGAACGGGTGAGGATCCTGCCGGTCTTCCTGGAGTTCCCGCCCGGCCTGCTGGAGACCGGCCGGCTGGAGCGGGCGGCCCGGTCGGTCCTGCGCCCTGCGCGGGGCGGCGGACACGGTCGACGGGGTGCCGCTGCTGCGGATCGGTCCGGTCCCCGAGGGGCCGCTCGTGCGGGAGACCGCGGCCCCGGACGCCGACGCCGCCGCGTGGGCGGCACTGGAGGACTGGACCGCCGGGCACGGCCCGTTCCGGCTGGTCCTGGCCAGGGACGACCGGCGGGACCTGCTCGCCATCGGGTTCGACCACCTGGTCTGCGACGGCGAGTCCACCGGCCTGGTGCTGGACGAGCTGATGTCCGCCTACCGGAGCGGCGAGGAGGTACCGGAGTCCGCGGCCGCCGGCGAACTGTCCCGCTACCGGGAGGCGGTGGAGCGGCAGCTGGCCCGCGAGCACGAGGCCAGCGGGCCGGAGGCGCTGGCGCACTGGACCTCCCGGGTGCGCGACGCCGGGCCCGGACGGTGGGGCCGGGAGCCGGCCGAACGCGGCGGGCAGGCCACGGCCTGGCAACGCGTCGCGCTGCCGGGACCGGCCACGGACCGGCCCTTCGCGGCGCTGCTGGCCGCCTGCCACACGGCGCTGACCCGGACGCCGGGCACCGCGCCGGTCGCCTACACCTGGGGAAGCCCGGACGGGGCGGGTGTGGTCGGCTGCTTCATCAACACGGTGCTGGCCAACCCGCAGGGCGAAGGCGTGCGCGAGAGCTGGTGGGAGGACCTGGAGTTCGTCGACACCCCGTTCGACGAGGTCGTCCGGGCTGCCCGGGCGAGCCGCGCGCCGTGGACCGGCCACCTCGACCTCGTGCTGACCCTCATCGACCTCACCCGCCGCCCGGCACCGGTGCTGGACGGCGTGCCCGGCCGGTTCAGGTACCCGCCGGGCAGCCGGATGGAGGACCCGGTGATCGTCACCGCCGTCCACGAGGGGACGGAGCTGTCGTTGCGCGTCGACCACGATCCGCTGATCGTGCCCGGCGCCGACGCGACCGCGATCGCCGACGTGCTCGGCGCGTCCTTCACGGACGTCGGCCGTGTCGCGGGCTGAACCCGCCGCCCGTTCGGTGCTGATCTGCCTCGACGGGCGGTCACCGGCCGTCGAACTGCCGGACGGGGACAGCGTGCGGTTCGGATGGCAGGCCGGGGAGATCACCGTCGGCACCGACCGGGCGCTGACCGCGGGCCGGATCGACGCGTTCGGCGACTACTGGCTGATGTCGAACTGCGGCACGGCGGGCACCTACTGCGTGGAGAACCTGGAGGGGGCGGGGGAGTACGTGAAGGTGCGGGCCGGCCGGGCCGGGGTGCCGATCCCCTTCGAGCTGAGCCGGGTGACGCTGACCGTGGGGGCGGGGAGCAACAGCTTCACCGTCTACGCCCCGGAACGCCGGCCCACCGCCGAACCGGACGGCGGCGGGATCCCGTTGCTCGACGAGGAGAGCCGGTACTTCCAGGTGCTGGTCTGCCTCTGCGAACCGAGGCTGCTGGACTGCGGCGCGGCGGCGGTGCCGACACCGGCGCAGGTC
>NZ_JZWY01001305.1:0-211 GCF_000966955.1 Streptomyces sp. NRRL S-495 | reverse complement strand
CACCGGCGCAGGTCGCGGCCCGGCTGTCCGCCGCCGGCGTGCCGCTCGGCCGGTCGGCGGTCAACTACCACATCGACTACCTGGTCAAGAAGCTCGGGACGGCGGCCCCGCGCGGGATGACCCGGGCGTGGAAACGGGACACGGTGGTGACGCTGGCGTTGAAGTTCGACCTGGTGCGCCCCGAGCATCTCGGCCTCATGCCCGGACGGGT
>NZ_JZWY01001304.1:0-1798 GCF_000966955.1 Streptomyces sp. NRRL S-495 | reverse complement strand
CCTCCGCCCGCTCCGGCACCCGCCCGCCGTACCGGCGCTGCGCCGCGAACGCTGCCACCGCACCGCTCAGCCGCTCCAGCGCGGCCGTCGCGGGCAGCCACTCGGCCGCCAGCCGGCCCGTCGGCGGCGGCTCGGCCAACCCCTGCTCCACCTCCGCGCGGGCGTCCGCGAGCGCCCGGTAGGCCGTCCGCCGCAGCCACACCTCGGCCCGGGGCTCCGGCCCGTCCTGCCGCACCACCGAGGCCAGATAGTCCTTCAGCGCGCCCGCCGCGGACACCAGGCGCGGCTCGATCCGGTGCCGAGGCCGTTCCGGCCAGAGCAGGTGGCCGAAGAGCAGCACGATCGCGCTGGCCAGCATGGTGTCCAGCACCCGGGGCCGGAACTCGGCCGCGCCGTCCTGCCCGCCCAGTTGCAGCAGGACCAGCGCCATCGGCGTCATCACCACGGTGTTCAGCCCGTAGTGCGCCGCCGTCGCGTAGGGCAGCAGGGCCACGCAGAGCGCGGCGATCGCGACCAGCGCCCACGGGCCCGGAGCCAGCGACAGCACCGCTGCCGTCACCGCCACCCCCAGCACCGTCCCGACCGCACGGCTCACCGAACGCAGGAACACCGAGCCGAGGTCCGGTTTCAGGACGAAGGCGATCGTCATCGGCACCCAGTAGCTCCGGCTCAGCGGCAGCGCGGCCATGAGCGCCGCCCCCACCGCGATGCACAGCGCCAGCCGCGCCCCGTACCGGGCCGCCCCGGGCGAGACCAGCCGCACCCGCAGCCGCCACGGGTCCGGCGGGGGCGCGGGAGCCGTGCCCAGCGCGGCCTCCCGGCCCGCGACCGTCGCCGCGGCCGCGCGCAGCGCCGCGTCCAGGGCCTGCCGGGACGGCGTGTCCGGCGCCCAGTCCGGCACCGGCACCTCGCCGCCGGCGCGTTCCTTCCCGCCCCTGCGTTCCACCCCACCCCTGCGTTCCATCCCGCCGCCGCGTTCCATCGCGCGGGCCAGCAGGCCCGGTACGGCGGCCACCTCGGGCGGCACCGGTCGCCGGGCCCACAGCAGGCCGGTGGCCGCCTCGGTGGCGGCGAGCGCGGCCCGGTACATCGTGTGGACGCGGTGGGCGGCGGGGCCGGGCGGGTTCCGCGGCCGGCGGGGAAGGGGCGGGAGCACGTCCTGGAGCTGGTTCAGCCGGGCGGTCAGCACCTGCCGGGAGGCCGACCCCTGCGGAGTCCCGAGATCGGCGAGCATCCGGCCGAGCGCGTCGTACACGGCGGCGAGCGCGCGCACACCCGGGTCGGCGCCGGGAGCCCGGCGGCCGCGCAGCGGCACACCGAGCAGCAGCACCAGCACCGCACCCGCCGGCAGCACCGCCGCGGCGGCCCACCACGGGTGCGGCAGCGGCATACCGCTCCCGAGCGTGGCCGAGACGAGCAGCAGCAGCCCCGCCGCCGAACCGCGCGGGCCCGTCGCACTCAGCGCGCCGGAGACGAACGCCGTCACGGTCAGCCCGGCGCCCAGGGCGAGCGCGCCGACCTGGGCGTGCTGGAGCGCGCTGCCGATCAGCATGCCGAGCGCCGAGGCCGGCACGGCGGTGGCGATCCGGCGGGCCCGCAGCCGGACCGGCTCGACGCGGTCGTTCATGGTCGCGTGCATCGCACCCAGCCCGGCGAACACCCCGAGGTCCACCCGGTGCGCCAGCAGTCCGGCGGCCAGCGCCAGCGCCATGGCGAGTGCGGCCCGGAGCATCGGCGCCCACGGCAGCGGCGGCCGGGCCGGGCGGGCGGCACGGGCCCACCAGGGGGTGGCGGGGGC
>NZ_JZWY01001303.1:0-224 GCF_000966955.1 Streptomyces sp. NRRL S-495 | reverse complement strand
GTCCAGGGCGACCGCTTCCTGTCCTTCCGCCCGGCCGACACCCAGCCCGACACCGACCCGCCGCTGAACGCCCCGCACCGGCCCGACCCGCTGGCCCTCACCGAGCACGACCCGGCCCGGAGCGACAACCCGGCCCAGGGCTACGGCGCCTTCGGCCAGCGCGCCGAGGACGTCGCCCGCTACGGCGACCGGCAGCACCTCACCGGCCTCCACCACGAACTCGA
>NZ_JZWY01001302.1:0-1802 GCF_000966955.1 Streptomyces sp. NRRL S-495 | reverse complement strand
CCTGGTCCTCGGCGGACCTGCTGATCCGCGTCGACGAGGCGCACGACGGCGTCCCGGCCGAGCGCCGGGTGTACCTGGACGACGGCCGGACGTACTACTGGACCGGTGAGGCCGACGGCGTCCGGATCGAGGGACTCTCCCGCGACGGCGCCCACCTGGCCCACCGCCCGACCGGCACCCAGCCGATGACCGACTGGAACCAGCGGCGGGTGCTGCGCACCTCCCCGGACACCGCGACCTGGCTGGGCGACCGCCCGCTGTCTGTCTCCCGGGTGCTGTTCGACTCCGGGCAGGAGGGCCTGCGGATCACCGTGCCCGTGCGCACCGTCGTCGAGGGCCCGGTGACGCCCGAGTACCGGGCGCTCGCCGAGGAGCACGTCCAGCAGCGGGTGAACGACTACGTCCGGGACCGGACGCTGGAGACGGCGGGTCCGGACGGGGTGCCGCCGAGGCTGGTCGCCGTCGTCCTCGACTTCGCCCCTGGGCGTCCGGACGTCTTCTCCGGCGTGCTGGTGCGCCCCGGCTCGGCGTCGGACGTGTCGGACGTCCTGGGCCCGCTGGCCTTCCAGGGCCAGGACCAGGTGTTCAACTCGCTCGTCGCCACCCTGGACGGCCTCGCCACCCCGCACGCCGACCTGGTCGCCCAGCAGGGCGCCCCCCGCGTCCCGGCCGACCTGCGCGAGCCCGGCCCGCTGCGGCCCGGCGAGCACCGGCCCGCCGAGATGGCCGGCTGGGACCAGCAGACCGCACTGGAACTGCGCCACCTGGACACCCGGTTCAGCCAGGAGGCGCTGGCCGCCGACCCGCGCCGGCTGCCCGTCACCCACAGCCTGCCCCGGGAGTGGACGGCCCTCGACGCGCGGTGGGCCGCCGTCCAGGTCCTGCACGAGCACGACGGCGAGTTCGGCCCGACCGTGACCGACATCGTCCACGGCTCCTACGGCGACGTCGACCTCGCGGTCCACGTCGAGAACGGGCGGATCGTCCTGGTCACCGGTGTCGGCGACCAGCGGCACCTGCCGCAGCTGCACGTCCCGCCGCTCGGGGCGGACGCCGAGGTCCAGCCCGCTCCCGCGGTGCCCGCGCGCGGCTCCGGCCGGCCGGCGGCCCCGGGCGAGGCGGCATTCGCACCGCGGGCGCGCGCGCCGCACGTCGCCGGTTCGGACGGGGGCTCGCGGCCCACCACCCCGGGCGGCGACGACAACGCCCTGCCCAGGACGCCCGGCCACGACGAGGACTCCCGGCCGACGACCCCGGGCGACGAGGACAGCGGTTGGCCGACCACGCCGGGCCGGCCCACCACCCCGGGTGACGACGAGTCCGGCTGGCCCACCACCCCGGGCCGGGACGAGGACATGGACCTGGATCTGGACCGGGACCGGGACTCCGACGAGGAGATGGGCTACTACACCGACTCCACGCTCGACTACCTGTCCTCCGACCAGGACATGGAATCGGTGGACGGCTCCTACTCCGGCCGCCGCTCCGTGGACATGGACTCGCGCCGGGACACCGACAGCACCACCGACAGCACCACCGACACCGACGGCGGGGCGGACCGGGTCCGCCCCGCGCACCAGGCACCGGCGCCGGACCTGCGGATCGCCCAGGTCCTCCGGACGGTCGAGGTCGAGGCGCCCGCCGACCGGGCCCTGCACAGCAGCACCAGCACCCACCTGCGCCGCTTCCAGGCCGGCCGGGCCGTCCTGGTGGACGGCTCGCCGGCGGTCGAGGTCGTGGTGCGGGTCCACCTGGACACCTCGGGGCTGCCGGCCGGTCAGGACCACACCGAGTCGCTGGCG
>NZ_JZWY01001301.1:0-340 GCF_000966955.1 Streptomyces sp. NRRL S-495 | reverse complement strand
GACCCCGACGCCGCGCACCACGAGGTCGAGGTCCTGGCCCCCGAGCCGGGGGTGCCGATCCGCGAGCACTCCGGCCTCTGGGGTCTGGACACGAACGGCACCGTCCTCGCCCACGAGCTGGGCCACCTGCTCGGCCTGCCCGACGAGTACCGGGAGCGGCGCCTCCACGAGGAGACCGTCGACGAGAACGGCGACCGCACCGTCCTGGAGCGCGGGATCCGGCCCCGGCCCTCCTACACCGACGCCGGACTGATGGGCGGCACCCACGCCGGCAACAACCGGGTCCGCTTCGACCAGGACGCCGGGATCCTCACCGACGGCACCGACATCCGGTTCGCCC
>NZ_JZWY01001300.1:0-1872 GCF_000966955.1 Streptomyces sp. NRRL S-495 | reverse complement strand
AGGCACGACGGTGCGCCTTCGCCGCCGGCCCGGGGGCTCAGTCGAGCACGGTCCCCACCGTGCCCGCCGCCACCGTCCGCCCGCCCTCGCGGACGGCGAAGCCGAGGCCGGGCTCCAGCGGCATGGACTGCCCGAGCGTCACCGTCACCTCGACGGTCTCGCCCGGCAGCGCCACGGCGACCCCCTCGGGCAGCCGGACCTCGCCGACCACGTCGCCCGTCCGCAGGTAGAACTGCGGGCGGTAGCCGCCGGCGACGGGCGTCCGGCGGCCGCCCTCGGCCGTCGACAGCAGGCGCAGCCGGGCGGTGAAGCCCGTGTGCACGGAGGCGCTGCCGACCGCCGCGACCACCTGACCGCGCCGGACCTGCCCGCGCTGCACCCCGCGCAGCAGCAGCGCGACGTTGTCGCCCGCCTCCGCGGACTCCATGGTCCGGCCGAAGGTCTCCACGCCCGTCACCACGGACTGCACCTCCGCGTCGTTGCCGAGGACCTCCACCCGGTCGCCCGTCCGCACCCGTCCGCGCTCGACCGCGCCGGTCACCACCGTGCCGCGACCGGTGATGGTGAGCACGTTCTCGATCGGCAGCAGGAACGGCGCGTCGGTGTACCGCACCGGCGTCGGCACGTGGGTGTCCACCGCGTCCAGCAGCCGCAGCAGCGCGGCCGACCAGTACGGGTCGCCCTCCAGCGCGCGCAGCCCGGAGACCGGGACCACCGGCAGGGCCGCGCCGTCGTAGCCGTGCGTGCCGAGCAGCTCGCGCACCTCCAGCTCGACCAGCTCCAGGAGCTCCGGGTCACCCGCGTCGGCTTTGTTCAGCGCCACCACGACGTGCTCGACGCCGATCTGACGGGCCAGCAGCACGTGCTCGGCGGTCTGCGGCATGATGCCGTCCTGGGCGGAGACGACCAGGATCGCGCCGTCCAGCTGCGCCGCACCGGTGATCATGTTCTTCACGAAGTCGGCGTGGCCGGGCATGTCGACGTGGGCGTAGTGCCGGGTGGCCGTCTCGTACTCGACGTGCGCGATGTTGATGGTGATGCCGCGGGCGGCCTCCTCCGGGGCCCGGTCGATCCGGTGGAACGGGACGAACGAGCCGCCGCCGCGCTCGGCCAGGACCTTGGTGATGGCCGCGGTGAGGGTGGTCTTGCCGTGGTCGACATGACCCATGGTGCCGATGTTCAGGTGCGGCTTGCTGCGCACGAAGGCCTGCTTGGCCATGGTTTCTCTCCGGGAGTCGTCAGCGTGATGACGGGACCTCAGCGACGGGCCGACCTTCCCCGCCTGAGGTCCCGGGGACGACCCGGGGAAGGTCAGCTTCGTGCGCCGTCGAATGCGGCTGCGACTGCCTGGGCAGCAGCCATCGCGCCCGCGACTGCGGGGAATTCGGCGATGGCGTACTGGAACATGGGGTTCATCATGCCGGTGCGCGCGGGCGTCCGCGAGCGGTTTTCCGGTGGGGCACCGGATCACGTCCTGCCCCCGGACGGGCTGAGCCGCCCCCGGACGGTCGGGTCAGCGCAGGTACCACTTCTGGTTGGGGGTGCCGGAGCAGTCCCACAGCTGGAGCGGGGTGCCGGCGGCGGTGCCCTTGTCCTTGGCGTCCACGCACTTGTTCGCCTGGGGGTTGACGAGGTCCTCGGGGCCCGCGAGGACGAACCGCTGGGCGGGGCCGCCGTTGCAGATCGCCACCTGGATCCGGGTGCCGTTGACGACCGAGCCCCAGGCCACGTCCATGCAGAGGGCGCCGGCCCGGACGGTGCCGTCCGGACGGAAGTCCCAGGTCTGCCAGGCGCCGCCGGTGCAGTCCTGGAGCTCCAGTCCGGTGCCGTCGCTGAGCCGGTGGCCGATGGTGCCGATGCAGCGCTGCGAGC
>NZ_JZWY01001299.1:0-1570 GCF_000966955.1 Streptomyces sp. NRRL S-495 | reverse complement strand
AGCATGCCCTCCTGGAGCGGGGCCAGCGGAGCATGCCCTCCTGGAGCGGGGCCAGCGGAGCCGATCTCCGCCCCGGTCAGCTCCACGCGTGATCTCCCGAGCGTCGACGGGAATGGGTTCGGCGGAACCACCACCTGGACCGGCCCGGCAGCGCCGGCCAGCCCGGCCGGCGTGGGGTTGCGCAGCAGGGTGCGGACCGAGATCGACACACCCCGGACCCGCAGGTACTCCACCAACGACACCGCCAGCAGGGAGTGACCCCCCAGGGCGAAGAAGTTGTCCTCCACACCGACGCTCTCCAGCCCCAGGGCGTGGGCGAACGCGAGGCACAGGATCTCCTCCTGCACCGTTGCCGGACCACGGCCCACCCGGACGTCCTCGTCCGCGCTGCCGGAGCCGTCCTGTGCGGGCAGGGCCGCGAGGTCCAGCGCCCCGTCCGACGTCAGCAGCAGCGTGTCCAGCACCACCACCGAGGGCACCAGGTCCTCCGCCAGGCGGTCGCCGGCGAACTGCCGCACCGCGTCCGCCAACGCCGCGTGATCAGCGCCGGAGTCGGCGGGTACGACATAAGCGACCAGGCTCCCGTCGCCTCCCGTCCGGGACACCTGGCCGTCGTCCGCATCGTGCTCGCGCTCGATGACCGCCACCTGAGCCAAGCCGGGCTGCGTGGCCAGCACGGTCTGCACCTGCCGCGCGGTCCGCCCGGGCGTCAGGATCCGCTCCCGCTCGTCCTCACCCAGCACGGCCACCGCCGCAAGCCGGGTCCGCGGCTCGGCCGTGACCGTCTCAAGGACGCGAACCAGCCAGACCGCGATCCGGTCGGCCGTGTCCGCGTCGAACAAGTCGGCTGCCGCAACCATGACACCGCGCAGGCCCGCCGGAGCGCCCTGGGCGTCGAAGGCCTCCCCGAGCGAAATGCCCAGGTCGAACTTCGCCACCCCGGTTCCGGCGGCCTGCCGGCCGACCCGCAGCCCCGGCAGCTCCAGCAGCTCCAGCTCGGACCGGCCATCGCCGGAGGCCGTGGCGGTGTTCTGCAGGGTGAGCATGACCTGGAACAGCGGGTGACGGGCCAGCGACCGGGTCGGCGCCAACTCCTCCACCAGCTTCTCGAACGGGACGTCCTGGTTCTCGAACGCGCGCAGGCCCGTCTCACGCACCCGCTCCAGCACCTCACCGAAGGTCGGGTCACCGGACAGGTCGGTCCGGATCACCAGGGTGTTGACGAAGAACCCGACCAGGTTGTTGAGCGCCTCATCGGTGCGCCCGGCGATCGCGGAACCGATCGGGATGTCCACCCCCGCCCCCAGGCGGTTCAACGTCACCGCCAACGCCGCCTGCAGCACCATGAACGGGGTCGCCCCCCGCTCCCGGGCCAGCGCCGCCAGTCGCTGGTGCGTCTGCGCGGAGACGGCCAGCTCCACACTCTCACCTCGGTGCGAAGCCGTCGCCGGGCGCTGGCGGTCCACCGGCAGCGCCAACTCCTCCGGCACCCCCGCCAACGCCTCGCGCCAGTACGCCACCTGCCCGGACAGCACACTGCCCGGATCGTCCTCGCTCCCGAGCAACTCCC
>NZ_JZWY01001298.1:0-471 GCF_000966955.1 Streptomyces sp. NRRL S-495 | reverse complement strand
CACAAGGCATAGTCCGCGTACTGCACCGGCAGCGCGGCCCAGTCGGGCATCCGGCCCTCCAGCCGAGCGGTGTACGCCATGGAGATGTCCCGCGCCAGCGCACCGGTCGACCAGCCGTCACTGGCGATGTGGTGCACCAGCACCACCAGCACATGCTCCTGCGGAGCCACCGCGAACACCGTCGCCCGCAGCGGAATCTGCACGGCCAGATCGAACAGGTGGCCAGAGGCTCCAGCCACCGCCGCATCCAGTCCGCCCGGCTCGACCACCACGACCGGCACCTCGAAGCCGCACTCCTCCAGCGACAGCACCTGCTGGAACGGCCCACCATCCGCCACCGGGAACACCGTGCGCAGCACCTCGTGCCGACCCACCACATCCCGCAGCGCTTCCGCCAGGGCCTCCCGGTCCAACTCGCCGGTCAACCGCAGCGCCATCGGAATGTTGTAGGTCGCGCTCGGACCCTCCAAC
>NZ_JZWY01001297.1:0-2182 GCF_000966955.1 Streptomyces sp. NRRL S-495 | reverse complement strand
CTCGCCGGCCTCACCCATCCACGCCGCGATCGCGGCCGGTGTCGGACGCTCGAACAGCACCCGCAACGGCAACTCCACACCCAGTACCGCGCGCACCCGGCTCACCAGCCGCATCGCCAACAGCGAATGACCACCCAGCGCGAGGAATTCGTCATCGACCCCGACCCGGTCAAGTCCGAGCACCTGCGCGAACGCCTGGCACAGCAGCTCCTCCCGCAGCGTCGCGGGTGCCCGGCCGGTGCCGGCCGGGCCCGTGTAGTCCGGGGCGGGCAGGGCCTTGCGGTCCACCTTGCCGTTCACNCCTCCAGCACCACCACCGCCGACGGTCCTCCAGCACCACCACCGCCGACGGTCCTCCAGCACCACCACCGCCGACGGAACCATGTACTGCGGCAACCACTCGGCCGCGAAAGCAGCCACCACGGCGGCCAGTTCCTCGCCCGTACCGTCAACGGCCGGCACCACGTAGGCCACCAGACGCTTGTCACCCGGCACGTCCTCACGCACCACCACCGCCGCCTGCGCGACCTGCGGGTGCCCGACCACCACCGACTCGACCTCACCCGGCTCGATCCGGAAACCACGGATCTTCACCTGATCATCGGTTCGCCCCGCGAACACCAACTGCCCCTCGACCGTCCACCGCGCCCGGTCACCCGTGCGGTAGAACCGCTCGCCCGGCGCGCCGAACGGGTTCGCCACGAACCGCTCCCCGGTCAGCCCCGCACGGCCCAGGTAGCCGCGTGCCAGCCCCGCGCCCGCAACGTACAACTCGCCCGCCACACCGACCGGTACAGGCTGCAGATACTCGTCCAGCACGTACACCCGGGTGTTGACCACCGGCGTGCCGATCGCCACCACCGACGACGTCGGATCGCACCGCCACAACGTGGCATCCACCGTCGTCTCCGTCGGGCCGTAGGAGTTGAACATCCTGCGACCCTCGGCCCAGCGCGCCATCACCTCCGACGGGCACGCCTCACCCGCCGTCACCACCACCACGTCACGGTCCACCGAAGCCGCGTCCAGCGTCGCCAGCACCGCCGGCGGCAACGTCACATGGGTCACCCCCTGCTCCGCCAGGAACACCGGCAACGCCTCGCCCAGCCGCCGGTCCTGCGGAATGACCACCAAGGCGGCACCCGACAGCAGCGCCATGAACCACTCCCACCCGAAGGTGTCGAAACCCGCCGAGGCGAACTGCCCCACCCTGGAGCCGGCACCGACCCCCAACCACCGCACATGACCCGCCACCTGGTGCGCCACACCCGCGTGCGACACCAGCACACCCTTGGGGCGCCCCGTCGATCCCGACGTGTAGATCACATACGCCGGATGCGCCGCAAGCAACGGCAACCGACGCTCGGCATCCGTCACCCCCTCACCCGACAACCCGGCCAGCTCCGCAACCGTCGCGGCATCGTCCAGGACCACGACCGGCACCGACCCCGCCAGCACCCCGGCCGTAGCCCGGCTCGCAACAGCCAGCACCGAAGCGGCGTCCCGCACCATGTACGCGATCCGCTCCGCCGGATACTCCGGATCCACCGGCATGTACGCGCCGCCGGCCTTCGCCACCGCGAGCAACGAGACCATCAGGTCCACGCCGCGCTCCAGGCACACCGCGACCACCGACTCCGGCCCCACCCCCACACCGATCAGATGACGTGCCAACCGGTTCGCCCGCGCATCCAGCTCCCCGTACGACACCTCGACACCGTCGGCCACCACCGCCACCGCGGCCGGAGCCAGTGCCACCCGCTCCTCGAACAACCCGGGCAACGTCGACGACGCCACCTCGAAGGCCGTGTCGTTCCACTCCTCCACCACCGAGCGACGCTCGACCTCACCCAGCACCCCCACCGCGGACAACCGCGTCTGCGGCGCCTCCTCCAAAGCGGCAGTCAGGTTCGTGACGGCGGCCTGCAACAGCGCGCAGATCCGGTCCGCATCGGCCGGTGCCACCGCTTCGGCGGTCAGGCCGAAGCCGCTCCCGAGGTCGTCGACGGCCACGCTCACGGGGTAGTTGGTGGGGTCGCTCGCGCGCATCAGCCTGACGCCCGCAAGGCCGGGGCCACTGCCCTGTGCAGCGGCCTCGCTGTGCCGGTAGTTGAAGATCGAGGTGAACAGCGGGCTGCCGCCCGTCATCCCGCTCGCCTGCTGCGCCAGCGACAGCGGCGCG
>NZ_JZWY01001296.1:0-276 GCF_000966955.1 Streptomyces sp. NRRL S-495 | reverse complement strand
CCCGCTCGCCTGCTGCGCCAGCGACAGCGGCGCGTGCTCGTGCACCAGCAGCTCGGCCAACTGGCCCCGCATCCCGTCCAGCGCCTCACCCGCGCTCTGCGAGTCCAACCGCACCCGCACCGGCAGGGTGTTCATGAACAGACCCGGCACCCGGTCCGAACCGGCGCCCGCGTTCATCCGGCCGAACAGCACCGTGCCGAACACCACGTCCTCACGACCGCTCACCGCGGCCAGCACCCGCGCCCACGCCAGGTGGAACACCGTCGCCGGACTCAC
>NZ_JZWY01001295.1:0-1998 GCF_000966955.1 Streptomyces sp. NRRL S-495 | reverse complement strand
ATCGGTGCCGGGGGCGGGACCGGTGCGGAGGCCGGGTGTCGTGCTCACAGGCGCCCCGTCTCGTCCAGGTAGTCGAGCAGCGCGGCGTCGACCGTGTCGTGGAACGCGGCGAGCGTGCGCCGGTCCTCGTCGCGCCGGTAGAGGTCCTCGCAGCCGACCCAGCGGTCCCGGGTGAGGGCGCCCGGCAGGTAGCCGCCCGAGACGGTGCCGACCTCCCAGTCAGGTTTGCCCGCCGTCTCCCAGCAACTGGCGAGGGTGCCGTCGGCACTCACCACCGCGCCGTACCGGCCGTCCCCGTGCCCGCAGGTGGCGCACGGCCGGTGGGCCTGCGGGCGGGTCACCCCGAAACCGAGGTCGAGGGCGCGGCGCTGCCAGCGGGTGAAGCGCGCGGAGAGGTCGCGGGTGTGCCGGAGGTCGTTGCCGTAACCCACACCGACATCGCCCACCTGGGCGAAGTAGAGGGTGCAGCGGGCCGGGTCGAGCGCGGCGGCGAGCCGGTCGAGCAGGCTGTCGACGCCCCGGTAGGTCTCCTGCGAGACGTTGACCCGGAAGATCCAGCGCAACGGGGAGGCCTCGGAGGCGCGGGCGAGGTTGCCGACGATGGTGTCGAAGGTGCCGCCGCCCTCGGAGCGGCGGATCCGGATCCGGTCGTGGTCCGGGCGGTCGCCGTCGAAGGTGATCTGGACGGAGCGCAGGCCCCGGTCGGCGAGTCCGGTGGCGAGTGCCGGGGTGAGCAGGGTCGCGTTGGAGATCATCCAGGCGGAGGCGAGGCCGTGGTCGGCGGCCCGTTCGAGGAGTTCCAGGCAGCCGCGCGGGTTGAGCAGGGGCTCGCCGCCGAACAGCAGGATGCGGAGCTTCGCCAGCTCGGCGGCGGCCATCTGCCGGTCGGTGAAGTCGAGGATCTCGGTGATGGTCCGCGAGGTCAGCCGCTTGCGGGCGATCCGGGGCGGGCGGCTGCCGCCGACGCTGTCCTGGCCGGTGTTCTGGAAGCAGTAGCCGCAGCCGAGGTTGCAGTGGGTGCTGGTCAGCACGGTCAGGGCGTAGCTGCGCGGGGCCGGGGCGGTCAGCAGGCCGTTTTCGCGCAGGCTGCGTTCGGTGCCGGGGCGCAGGGTGCCGTCCTCGGTCAACTGGCCGGGGCGCAGCCGGGCGAGGCCGCCGCCCGGGCCGAGGAACCACCAGTTGCGCTCGCCCTGGAGGAGGCGGGCACCGGTGGCGGTGACCGGCGTCGGGGTGGTCGGGCTCGTCGAGCTGGTCGGGCTGGACTGGCTCATCGGGCACCGCCGAGGGCCGGGGCGGCGGACTCCGTCGGCGGACGTTCGCCGGCCGTGCCCGCGCGCCGGCACAGAAGGATCACCGTCGCCAGGGCCACCACCAGCGTGGACTGGTAGGACTTCCGGAAGAAGTGGACGGCGCTCGCGTCGGCCGGCACCCGCTCGGTGGCGGAGCGGCCGGGGAAGGCCCCCTCCGGCGACTGGGCCTCGGCGAGCAGGCGCAGAGCGGCCGCACCCGAGGGCGTGGTCAGCGGGTCGAGGCCGAGGCAGTGCTGCGCGAGGACGAGCTTGCCCGTGAGGTCCCACTCGCCGCGCCGGACGGACTCCTCGGTGAGACGCTCGACCCGGTCGCGGGCGTGGGCGAGATCGGCCTCGCCGAGGCCCGGGTCCCGGAAGCCGAAGTCGGCCAGGTGGAAGACGGTGTGGGTCACATTGCACACGTCGAGTTCGGCCAGCGGCTGCCCGTCGCTGTGCCCGGCCAGCCGGCTGATCCGGTACAGCTCCGGGTAGTCGAGCAACTGGTGCGGCAACTCGGCAAGTTCGGCGTAGTAGCGGGTCTCCAGGTGCAGGAAGGGCGACTTGCGGCGCGGCGTCAGGAGGTCACCCGCCACCCCTTCGGCGAGGGCCGCCCGGTGCGGGCCGTCGACGTCGAGGCCGGCCGGGGCGAGCGCGCCGTACATCAGCTGGAACTGCCGGGCGTAGCGCGGCTCGACGGTGAGCAGGGGCG
>NZ_JZWY01001294.1:0-2014 GCF_000966955.1 Streptomyces sp. NRRL S-495 | reverse complement strand
GCGGCGCGTGCTGCCGCGTTGGAGGCGGCCCCGGCCTGGCCCTGTGCCTGCTTCGTCTCGGCCGCGGCCCGTTCGGCAGCGGCCTTGGCGAGTGCGGTGGCGTCGAGGGCGCGTCCCGCGGCCTCCCTGGCGGTCCTGGACTGCTGGCCCGCCTGGGCGGAGGCGTTCCTGGTGAGGTCGGCGAGCTGGGCGACCGTCAGGGTCTCCTGGTCGTGGGCGGCGGCCGTCTGGTAGCCGTACTGGAGGAACCGCTGGACGTCCTCCGTCCCTCCATCCAGTGCCAGGCCGGCGGCCCGGCGCACCTCGGGGCCGCCGGTGGCCATCAGCTGCACGAGGCGAATGCGGTCGTCGTCGTCCTGCGCCTTGAACCGGCCTTCGGCGAGGACGGCGTTGACGTCGTCGGCCGTGCCGTCGAGCGCCTTGCCCGCGGCTTCCCGGACGGCGGGCCCGCCCTCCGCCATGACGTTCACCAGCTCCACCCGCTGGTCGTCGTCGAAGGCCCGCTGGGCGCCCGCGGTGAGGAACTTCTGCAGGTCGGCCGCGGAGCCCTTCAGCGCGGCCGTGCCCGCCTCGCGCACGCCCGGTCCGGCGGTCGCGACGAGCTCCTCGATCCTGGTCCGCAGGTCCTGCTCGGCCGCGGCGGCCCGACCGGTGGCCAGGAACACCCGCGGGTCGTCCGCGGAGCCGGTCAGCGCGCTCTCCGCCGCCTGCCGTTCGGCCGGACCGCCGGACTGCCGGGCGGCGACCGTCCGCACCCGGTCCGGGTCCGGCCCGGTCGCGGGCGTGGCGTGCGCCGTCGTGGCCGGGACCGTGAGCAGTCCGGTCAGCAGGCCGCCGACGACGAGGCAGACCGCCGCGCGTGACCTCCGGGGCCGGGGGATCGATGGCACCCTCATCGCATTCGCCGTCCTGTTCTGTGGTCGGGCAACCGGAGGCCCGCCCTGCCGCCGCCGGGGGCGGGGCGCGGCGGGTACGGGTAGGGGCAGGTGTGGTCCGGCGCCCGGTTCCCCCGGCCGGGGGAACCGGGCGCCGGACCACACCTGCCCCTACCCGTACCCGCCGCGCCCCGCCCCCGGCGGCGGCAGGGCGGGCCTCCGGTTGCCCGACCACAGAACAGGACGGCGAATGCGATGAGGGTGCCATCGATCCCCCGGCCCCGGAGGTCACGCGCGGCGGTCTGCCTCGTCGTCGGCGGCCTGCTGACCGGACTGCTCACGGTCCCGGCCACGACGGCGCACGCCACGCCCGCGACCGGGCCGGACCCGGACCGGGTGCGGACGGTCGCCGCCCGGCAGTCCGGCGGTCCGGCCGAACGGCAGGCGGCGGAGAGCGCGCTGACCGGCTCCGCGGACGACCCGCGGGTGTTCCTGGCCACCGGTCGGGCCGCCGCGGCCGAGCAGGACCTGCGGACCAGGATCGAGGAGCTCGTCGCGACCGCCGGACCGGGCGTGCGCGAGGCGGGCACGGCCGCGCTGAAGGGCTCCGCGGCCGACCTGCAGAAGTTCCTCACCGCGGGCGCCCAGCGGGCCTTCGACGACGACCAGCGGGTGGAGCTGGTGAACGTCATGGCGGAGGGCGGGCCCGCCGTCCGGGAAGCCGCGGGCAAGGCGCTCGACGGCACGGCCGACGACGTCAACGCCGTCCTCGCCGAAGGCCGGTTCAAGGCCTTCCTCGCCGAAGGCCGGTTCAAGGCGCAGGACGACGACGACCGCATTCGCCTCGTGCAGCTGATGGCCACCGGCGGCCCCGAGGTGCGCCGGGCCGCCGGCCTGGCACTGGATGGAGGGACGGAGGACGTCCAGCGGTTCCTCCAGTACGGCTACCAGACGGCCGCCGCCCACGACCAGGAGACCCTGACGGTCGCCCAGCTCGCCGACCTCACCAGGAACGCCTCCGCCCAGGCGGGCCAGCAGTCCAGGACCGCCAGGGAGGCCGCGGGACGCGCCCTCGACGCCACCGCACTCGCCAAGGCCGCTGCCGAACGGGCCGCGGCCGAGACGAAGCAGGCACAGGG
>NZ_JZWY01001293.1:0-2027 GCF_000966955.1 Streptomyces sp. NRRL S-495 | reverse complement strand
CGGGTTCGCGCTGATCAGCCAGCGCACCACGACCGTGCAGCGGATGTACTTCCAGTGCGCCCCCGACGAGTCCGCGGACGCCTGGCCGGACGACCGCGTCTGGGAGACGCTCCAGGCCCGGGTGGCCGGCGAGGACGGCTTCCGGCTCAAGGAGGGGCCGATCATCGAGAAGACGGTGCTGCGGTTCCGCTCGTTCGTTCAGGAGCCGATGCGCTGGGGCTCGATGGCGCTGGCGGGCGACGCCGCGCACACCGTGCCGCCGACCGGCGCCCGCGGGCTGAACCTGGCGCTGCACGACGTGAAGGTACTCGCCGGCGTGCTGCTGCGTGCGCTCGGCGGCGAGGGCTCGGCCGCGCTGGACGACTACCAGCCGCGTGCCCTCCAACGGGTCTGGCGGGCACAGAACTTCTCGTACTGGATGACCCGGCTGCTGCACACCGCGCCCGGAGACACGCCGTTCGACCTGCGGCGCCGGCTCGGCGAGCTCGACAACGCGGTGGGCACCCGGGCCGGCCGCACCTTCCTCGCCGAGCAGTACACCGGCTGGCCCGCCGCCGTCCAGGACTGACCCGGACCCCACCAGGAGAGCACGCATGATCATCGACTGTCACGGCCACTTCACCACCGCACCGCCGCAGTTGGCGCAGTGGCGGGACCGGCAGGTGGCGGCGGCCGGCTCCACCGGCGACGCACCCGATCCCGACGCCCTGGCCATCACCGACGACGACCTGCGCCAGGCGATCGAGGGCAACCAACTGCGGCTCATGGACGAGCGCGGCAGCGACCTGACCATCTTCTCCCCGCGGGCCAGCTTCATGGCCCATCACATCGGCGACTTCGAAGTCTCCTCGGTGTGGGCGCGAATCTGCAACGACCTGGTCCACCGCGTCAGCACGCTCTACCCCGACCGGTTCGCGATGGGCGCGATGCTCCCGCAGTCGCCCGGAGTCGACCCCGCCACCTGTCTGCCCGAGCTGCGCCGCGCGGTCGAGGAACTCGGTGCGGTGACGATCAACCTCAACCCCGACCCCTCGGGCGGCAGGTGGACCGCTCCGCCGCTGACCGACCGCAGCTGGTACCCGGTCTACGAGGCGATGGCCGAGTACGACATCCCGGCCATGATCCACGTCAGCACCTCGTGCAACCCGGCCTTCCACACCACCGGGGCCCACTACCTCAACGCCGACACCACGGCGTTCATGCAACTGCTCCAGGGCGACCTGTTCGCCGACTTCCCGACGCTGCGGTTCGTGATCCCGCACGGCGGCGGCGCGGTGCCCTACCACTGGGGGCGCTTCCGCGGCCTGGCGATGGCGCTCGGCAAGCCGGACCCCGAGACGCTGCTGGACAACGTCTTCTTCGACACCTGCGTCTACCACCAGCCCGGCGTCGACCTGCTGACCCGGGTCGTCCCCAGCCGGTCGGTCCTCTTCGCCAGCGAGATGATCGGCGCGGTCCGCGACATCGACCCGCTCACCGGCCACCACTTCGACGACACGAAGCGGTACGTCGACGCCACGCCGAACCTCTCCGACGAGGAGCGGGCCGCCGTCTACTCGGGCAACGCCCTGCGCGTCCACCCCCGCCTCGCCGCCCGGCTCGCCGCAGCCGGCCGCTGAACCCAGGAGAACCACCGCATGGAACACACCGAAATCGGCGTCGTCCACACGTCGATCACCCGCGCCGCCCCCGAGGCGGTCGCCGCGCTGTCGACGTTCGGCGTGGCGACGATCCACGAGGCCATGGGCCGGGTCGGACTGATGCGCCCCTACCTGCGCCCGGCCTACCCGAAGGCCAGGCTGTGCGGCACGACGGTGACCGTCCTGCTGCAACCCGGCGACAACTGGATGCTGCACGTCGCCGCCGAGCAGGTCCGGGAGGGCGACGTCGTGGTCGCCGCCTGCACGACCGAGAGCGAGGACGGATTCTTCGGCGAACTGCTCGCCACCTCCTTCCGCGCCCGGGGATGCCGGGGCCTGGTCATCGACGGCGGCGTGCGTGACGTGGCCGAACTCGAGGAGATGGAC
>NZ_JZWY01000190.1:0-4359 GCF_000966955.1 Streptomyces sp. NRRL S-495 | reverse complement strand
AGCCCACCCAGGCCCCGGCGCAGCCGTCGCAGCCGCCGGCCAAGCCCGCGCAGCCGCCCGCCCAGCCCTCGCAGGCCCCGGCGCAGCCCGCCCAGCCGCCGGCCCAGCCGGCCCAGCCCGCGCAGCCGGCCGACAACGGCAACGACCCGCTGCCGAAGACCGTCAACGCCCAGCCGCTCCCGCACCCGTACACCAAGCTCGCCGTGCACGGGAAGCTGTTCGCGGACGCGCCGGGCAGCGGTGCCGAGGCCGCCGCCGGGCTGAGCCACTACCAGTGCTCCGCCACGGTGGTCGCCGACCCGGCCCACCCCGGCAAGAGCAACCTGGTCTGGACGGCCGGCCACTGCATCCACCAGGGCAAGGGCGGCAAGTACTTCAGCAACATCTCCTTCATCCCGGCGTTCAACAGCAACGGCGCGCTGAGCGGCGGCAAGCAGGCCGAGGAGGCGCAGTACGCGCCGCTCGGCATCTGGAACGCCACCCAGGCGGTCACCTCGCCGCAGTGGAAGGCCGAGGGCGGGGACGGCGGTTCGCCGGCCACCCAGTACGACTTCGCGATCATCCGGGTGCAGCCCGGTGAGGGCGGCAAGTCGCTGGAGGAGACGGTCGGCGGCGCCGTGCCGGTCTGGTTCAACGCCCCGCGCGAGCAGCTCAACATCACCGAGTACGGGTACCCGGCGGCCCCGCCGTTCGACGGCATGGAGCTCAACCGCTGCGAGAGCGGCAGGCCGACCCGGCTGTCCTACGACCCGACCCGCCCGCCGATGCTCACCATCGGCTGCACCATGACCGGCGGTTCCAGCGGCGGTGGCTGGCTGGCGGCCAAGGACGGCCAGCCGGCGCTGGTCAGCAATGTCTCGGTCGGCCAGCACACCGGTGACCCGAAGTTCCAGGCCGGCCCGTACCTGGACGACGTCGCCGCCGGTGCGTTCGACTTCATCTCCAAGAAGGGCTGACGCCCGCCGGACGCACGACGGCCGCCCCCGCACACCGAGGTGTGCGGGGGCGGCCGCGTTCGCGCCCCCTGCCGCGCGGTGGCTCAGTCGGCGAACGCCGTGAGGTCCAGCGCGGCCAGCCGGTCCGGGTCGGTGAGCACGTCGATCGCCACGATCACGCCGCCCACCACCGTGAACGCCATGATCGACATCGGTCGGCCGTTCGCCCCGATCACCACGACCCCCGCCGCGCCGTTGACCAGCGCCGGCCGCGCGTACGGCGACAGGCCGCGGAACATGACCGCCTGGCCCGCGACCGTCCGGGCCCCGTTGAGCACCACCGGACGCCGCTGCTCCCGCCCGGCGGCGGCCCCGTCGGCGCGCAGCACCACGTCCGGGTCCAGCACCGCGAGCAGCGCGTCGAGGTCCCCGGTGCGGGTGGCGGCGAAGAACGCGTCGACGGCCATCCGCTGGCGGGCCAGGTCCCGGTCCGGCGCGGGCGCCCGGCCCTGCACCTTGCGCCGGGCCCGGCTGGCCAGCTGCCGGGTGGCCGCCGCCGTCTTCTCGACCAGCGGGGCGATCTCCTCGAACGGCACCGCGAACATGTCGTGCAGCACGAAGGACACCCGCTCGGCGGGCGAGAGCGACTCCATGACCACCATCAGCGCCAGCCCGACCGAGTCGGCCAGCAGCACCTCCTGCTCCGGGTCCGGCGCGTCCGCCCGCCTGAGCAGCGGGTCCGGTATCCGCGACGGCTCGACGTCGCCGCCCCCGGCGCCGGCCGCGACCCGGGACTCGAAGGACTCCTCGCGCCGCTGGGCCCGCGAGCGCAGCTGGTTGAGGCAGATCCGTCCGATCACCGTGGTCAGCCAGCCGCCGAGGTTCTCCACCTCGGAGGTGTCGGTGCGGTCGTAGCGCAGCCAGGTGTCCTGGACGGCGTCCTCCGCCTCGGCGATCGAACCGAGCATCCGGTAGGCGACGGCCCGCAGGTGCGGCCGGTGCGCCTCGAACGAGTCCACGTCCCCCGACCCGGCGCCCCTCGCGGCCCCGGCGTCCTCCGCCGGGTCCGCCGCCAGAAAATTCTCGTCCACCCGTGTCACATTCCTTTGTCGCCGTGGGTCATAGCTCCGGAAGCACGAAACCTAGCGGGTCCGCCGGAAGCGCGGCCTCCGTTCGTCCAAGGAGTGACGATCATGACTCTCCCGACCCACGCCCCCGTTCTCGTGACCGGCGGCACCGGCACCCTCGGCCGCCACGTCGTACCGCTGCTGCGGGCGGCCGGCCGCGAGGTCCGGGTGCTCACCCGCAACCCCCGCCCGGCCGCCGACGGCGTCGCGTACGTGGCCGGCGACCTGCTCACCGGCGCCGACGGGAAGGGTGCCGTCGGGCAGGGCATGGACGCCGCCCTCGCCGGGGTCGAGGTGGTCCTGCACCTGGCCGGCGACGCCAAGAACGACGAGGCCACCACCCGCAACCTGGTCGCCGCCGCCCAGCGGGCCGGGGTGAAGCACCTGGTCTACATCTCGGTGATCGGCGCCGATCTGGTGCCGCTCGGCTACTTCCGGGCCAAGCACGCCGCCGAGCAGGCGGTCGTCGGCTCGGGCATCCCGTACACCACGCTGCGCGCCGCCCAGTTCCACGACCTGACGGCGAAGACGGCGGCCGCGATGGGCAAGCTGCCGCTCGTCCCCGGGCTCGGCGGCATGCGCTGGGAGCCGGTCGACGCGCGGGACGTCGCCGAGCGCCTGGTCGAACTGGCCCTGGCCGCGCCCGCCGGGCTCGTCCCCGACCTCGCCGGTCCGGCCGTCCGCACGCTCGGCGACCTCACCCGCGACTACCTCGCGGCCGCGGGCAAGCGCCGCCCGATGGTGCCGCTGCGGGTGCCCGGCAAGGTGGGCCGCTGCTACCGGGAGGGCGTCAACCTTGCCCGGCCCGGCGCCGACCGGGGCACCCGCACCTGGGAGGCCTTCCTCGCCGAGACCTTCCCGGCGGGCGCGGCGGCGGGTGCCGCCGCCCGGGTCAGGACCAGCTGACGGCGGCGGGCGCGCCGGTCTTCGCCGCCGTGGCCACCGCCGCGGTCGGCACCACCTTGGCGAACCGCATCGCGTGCAGCACCGTCGCGGTGGCCCGGGCGAGTTCGGCGGCCGGGAGGGTCACGCCGTCCGGGCCGGTCATGTCGAAGGCGTGCATGGCGTCGATCGGGAAGACCGTGTCGTAGCCGAGGTTGCCCGCCATCCGGGCCGTGGTCTCGTTGCACACATTGGTGATGATCCCGGTGACCACCACCTGCCGGGCGCCCCGCTCCTGGAGCCAGGCGTGCAGGTCCGGGGTGCCGTAGAAGGCGCTGTTCACCGTCTTGGTGATGTGCAGCGCGGGCTCGACCCCCGCCACGAAGTCCTTCAACTCGTAGCCGGGGGTGCCCGGTTCGAGCGGGCCGGTGGTGGAGGCGTGCTGGACGACCACGATCGGCCGCCCGGTGGCCTGCCACACGTCGATCAGTTCGCCGATCCGCTGCTCGGCCTGGGGGTTGTCGCGCTCGCCCCAGAACGCGGTGTCCTCGAAGCCCTTCTGGACGTCGATGACGACCAGGACGGCGTCGGTGTCGATGGTGAGCGGGGCGTCGAAGGCGCTGGTGTTCGTCATGCGTCCATGCTGCGGTGGGCCCGGGCCCACCCGTGAGCGGCGGTGGAGCCACCCATCGATACGATCCTGCCATGCGCACGGTGGGGTGTCTGGTCTTCGACGGGGTGCGGCCGTTCGACTACGCGGTGATCGGCGAGGTCTGGGCCGAACGGTCGGGCCTTCCCGGCATCCCCGACTTCGAGCTGCGGGTCTGCGGCCCGGAGGGCGCCCGGGTGCGGCTCGGCGGCGGGCTGGAACGCGTCCCGGGGCTGGAACGCGTCCCGGACTTCGGGCTGGACGCGCTGGCCGCCTGCGACCTGGTGGTGGTGCCGGGCGTGGAGCGGCCGGACGAGCCGCGCGACCCGGCCGTGCACGCCGCGCTGCGCGCCGCCCACGGGCGCGGCGTCACCATCGCCTCCCTCTGCGCGGGCGCCTTCGTCCTCGCCGAGGCCGGCCTGCTGGACGGCCGCACCGCCACCACCCACTGGGCCCTCGCCGACCGCCTGGCGGAGCGCTTCCCGGCGGTGGACGTCCGGCCCGAGGTGCTGTTCACCGGCGAGGGCCGGCTGTGGACCTCCGCCGGGGTGGCGGCCGGCATCGACCTCTGCCTGCACCTGGTCCGCGCGGCCCACGGCGAACGGGCGGCCGCGTCGATCGCCCGCGCCATGGTCACCGCACCCTTCCGCTCCGGCGGCCAGGCCCAGTTCATCCCCTCCCCGGTCCCGGAGCCCGCGCCCGCCGGGGACGACCCGCTCGCCCGCGTCCGCACCGAGGTCCTCGCCGCCCTCGACACCCCCTGGAC